>NZ_JANMZH010000847.1:0-2197 GCF_031383065.1 Microcoleus sp. OTE_8_concoct_300
CACACTTTGTCTCTACTATTAGAGGACAACAATCATGGCTATTCCTGACGTTGAATTAGATGCTGTGTTCCTCGTAAAGCAAAAATTCAATCGCTCCCACAAAATGTCAACCCCAGCAAAAAATATTTGGTGGCGATTGACACTTCTAATAACTCTGCAATTAGCTCTTTTGTTTTTAGGTAAAAAAGCCCAAGCAGGAGGTGGAGAGCCAGTTGATTTAGACTCAGAGACTAGACCAAAAACAATCAATGCTACTGCCAATATTAAATGGGATAAATGGAGTCAGCCTTATTGGTTTAATTCCCAAGTCTGTCGCGAAAAAAGTGGAGATTTTGCCTGTTTCAGCTCTGATACTGCTAGAAAAATGGGCTGGAATATTCCAGCCCGCAATTGATTAAATCACTCATCATTAAAGGAGTCGGATCGTGAATTTCCAGAAACTTCAAAAAATTACTGCGATCGCCATTGCTAGTGTTTCTATAGCTTTTACGGCACAAGCAGCTCAAGCAGCGGAAACTTTTCAAGTTAATGGCGGATATGCACTGAATACAAACAACTCTTTTCGGTTGATTGACGGGACTCCTCGGATGTCTCTTTATCAACATAACATCAACGACCCTGACCAACAATTCGATCGTTTGTCGGGTAGCAGTAGCAATAGTATACTGTTGCGTCACGGTTCAACAGGCAAGTGCTTAAATGCTCATTATCTTTCCAATAATGCGGAAATGAATGTGTGGAATTGCAACGCTTCCGACCCCGATCAAAACTGGAATTTAGTGAATATTCCTAGTGGGGAGTTTTTAATCCGCCGCAATGGAACTAATTTATGTGTTGACTCTCCAACTCGTACTAATACTGGCAGGGTTCATCTAATTACCTGCGATGCTAATAATGCGAACCAGCGTTGGAAAAGTAGTGGTAATAGTGTAAGCGGTAACATTGATTTACCTTTTGGTCGAGGTCAAACTTGGTATGTTTGTCAAGGGTATCAAGGTAATCCTACACACACCAATTCCTATGCGTTAGATTTAACAGTCAGCAATCAAGATTTTGGTGCTACAGCTTGCTACCCTAGTGATGGAAGAAGTTTCAGTAAATCGGCTAACTATGATGTTCTTGCTCCAGCATCTGGCACTATTTCTTATGTAAATAGTGATTTAGTTTGTCTTTCAATTGACAATAGTCATAGTCTTTTAATTGGTCATTTCAATCGCACAGTTGCTAATGGTCAAAGAGTAAATGCAGGTCAAGTTTTAGGAAAAACTTCCATTGCTAATCCTAAGAATGGTGGTTTTTCGCATATTCATTTAGAGGCTAGAAACACTGCTGGATGCGGGGTTGGAAGATCAGTTCCTTTAACTTCTCAATATGGATTCCAATTACGAGGGGTAGGAGATTTACCCAATCTCCCTGGTGGTAACGATTATTTCAAACGTGGTTTAACCAGACCATAGTTTATTGGGAAAAAAGTGCGATCACCCTTTATTTGAAATTAATTCGCGATCACCCTCAATCCTAGGGACATTCCAAGAGGTTGGGTAGGGTGCGTCAGCGATGAGATTGTTAGTTTCAATCGAAAATAATCGTAGCGGACGCACCTACCTAAACAGATAAACGCAGACGGAATTCCATCTGCGTTCATCTGTGTTTATCTGCTAATATCTGCGGTCAAAAAAACGCCCAATCCAACTACTTAACCGCAGGTAAAGACAACTGAGGCGAAGTTTTAGGATAAGCTACACCGCGCACATTAGCAAAGTCAGGTAAATTCTGAACAATACTGGTCAATCGTCGGAAGTCCGGCTGGTCTAGGTTAATGCTCATAGTTACTGCTTCTATGCAAGAGCGCTACTATATTTTGGCTTAAAAAAATATTAATGTGCTAACCGGGGAAACGGACAGTGACAGCGCGTTGAAACAATCTCGTAGCGATGACTTTTGCGGTGTTCCGGCAACAACATTTCTTAATGCGGTGGGGTTGCCGTTTTTTGGCTATGTAGGTATGAAAACGTATATCGCGCAACCGCGCCATACGTAGTCATGTCACCACGCCGTAAACCGCCCCCTCGCCAGATGCGAGAATACAGGTATGCGCGTATGAGAGACATGGCTAAAAAAATTCCACCTGAAATGGCTGAACTAAGCGTTTACGTAGATAAAAGGCTAAAGCTACGATTCAAACTAGCTTGCACAG
>NZ_JANMZH010000885.1:0-9208 GCF_031383065.1 Microcoleus sp. OTE_8_concoct_300
GGCAAGATGCCCATCCCACAAGAAAAAATAACTCTTGTGGGATGGGCATCTTGCCCGTCCTAGTTATTTTTGCAAGAGGTCTATTGAGAGAGATAGATGGTTTCCTAGTTCTAAGCGGTGCAGTAATTGTGGGCATATTGCCCTTAAATTGCCGTTAAGTATTCGAGACAGGGAATGTCCAGAGTGCGGAACTCACCATGACCGTGACATTAACGCGAGTAAAAACATTTTGGCCGCAGGGCTTGCGGTGGAGCGTCTGTGGAGCGAGTGTAAGACCCCAACAGAGTAAATCTGTGAAGGCGACTGCTAAGAAACAGAAACCTAAATCGTGAGGTTTAGGAATCCCCGTCGTTCACGGCGAGGAGGATGTCAAATGTCCAACTGTGCCATTATACGAAACCATGCTGCGGGTTTGGTGATCTGTGACCACTACACCGCTGATGTTGCCAATTCCGGCCAAACAAACTGTTTGTTGAGTACGATCGATTTGGGCGATCGCCACAGCCGCTCCTTTGGTATTTTTTAAAGCAGGGTGCGCCTTCTGTGACATACTCCTACATCAAGCTGAGTACAGCGTGAGATGTAGGCTTCTTTGTAGCCCTATGAAGGGTATACAAAATTTCATTCGTGCAACAGAGTTTCCATGACTATTTGAGTGCGGGCACTGTCGAGAGTCCCGATCATGGGTAATATCAAATCCGGTAGCATCGTCCTGTATTCATCTCTCTGTTCTGGAGACTCTGCGTTCTCTGCGTTCTCTGCGGTTTAATCATTCCCATGCCACCGGAATTGATATAAAGCGAGAATTCCTTGCCAAATTTTGACTACTGGTGTTGACAATTCGAGCATTTCTTGCTGCTGGCGTTCGATGACTTCTTCGCAAGCTTTGAGAAAGATTTCTGTCACCCAAAGACCTAGCTGGTCTAATAAACTGGTGGAAAGCCAAAGTTGTTCGACAAGTGCGTCGCGGTTTTGTGTGAGTTCGTGACAAAGCCGATCGAACAATGGCTTTTTGAAGCATAAAATGAAACTCACTATCTCGCTCGGGAGTAAAGCCTCTCTGAACGCGCTCGCGCGAAACGGATGCTAGCAGCACCCGCATATTTTCCCATTCGGGTGTCTGGATGTCGCTAAAGTTACCGTGCCCGACTGCAATGTGGAGCAATTGCAGGAACTCTTGACACTCGGAAAGCAATTCTTTGGCTCTCATCAAGTCGTCGGGCCGCAGCCCGGTATTTTGCAGTTCTTTGAGCCAGTCTGCTAGCAGTTGTGCTTTGTGTCTTTCTAGGATTTCCGCGATCGTGTTATTGCTTGTGAGCTCCATTGAAATTCTCTCCTGCTTAGCAATTGGGATGAATTTGTACGAGCGATCGCACCAAGGGTATTTTTTGATCGGGCAACTTCTGACTTTAGCTCGCTGTTTGGTGTTTGCGATCGACGGTTAAGTACCTAATTGCAAAATGCGTTTGACGATCGCACTGGTAGAACTCGGAACTTCTATTTCGATCAAGGAAATCTTGCCACCTCCGGCGATAACAGCCGGTGCTTCCGGTAGAGTTTCGACTTGATAGTCTCCTCCTTTAACGTATATATCTGGCTTCAGGATATTTATCAGTTTAGTTGCTGTAATCTCGGAAAAAATTACTACGGCGTCTACTGGTTTGAGGGCGGCTAAAACTTCGGCTCGCTGATTTTCCGGTACGATCGGGCGAGGTGGCAATCCCGGCTGCTGCGGTTTGATAGCTTGCACGCTGGCATCGCTATTCAAGCCCACCACGAGCGATCGCCCCAAATTTTTTGCCGCCTGCAAATAGCGGACGTGCCCAGCGTGTAGGATATCGAAGCATCCGTTAGTAAACACGATCGGACGCCACTTGTCCGGATCGGATGCGATCAATCTTTCAAGTTCTTTCAACCTGTAAACACCAGAAATCATTGCAGTCATTACCAGCAAATTTGAACAGCGAGCAATTATCCTACCAAAAAATGTGATTTTTTGCACTTTTGCTATTGAACAATCCAGCACTCAAGCTGCCGATAATTAGTAGTTGGCGATTAGTAATTGGCAATTAGTAATTGGTGACTCTTAAGCAAGAAGGAAGAAGTATGAATGCCCAGCGGCGAAGCTGATCTGGTAAACAGAAGGAAAAAGGAAAAAACAGCTACTCGTGTATCTGTGGCAACCGTATCGTGCTGCTGGTAATTAGAGGTTAAAAAGGTTCGGGAACAATTATTTATTCCACCCCTCTGTTATATCAATTACTATAAGACAGGGGATGCGAGTTCCACGGCCTCTGGCAGGCGATCGGGTAGTGGGAACCCTAGGGGGTGAAACCCAGCGAAACGCGCTTCTGCTGTGTCTATTATTTCTGACACCGCCGCGCGAGCGAAAGCTAGTTAAAAGCACCGAACCCAAGCGTGCAGATCTTATCTTTAAGCTGCATTCGTCAGACCATAGAAGAAGCCAGCAGTTGCTTGCTGCAGTTTCTGGGCGCTATCTTAACCAAGCTTTACAGCCACCCCTGAAGCGTGGCACCTCGAACAACTCTGCATACCTGTGCAGAAACTCAATCCTTTGGGCTAGCAACCGCAGCCTGTGGAAACCCAGAGGAAAGTCGAGGTGGGTACCCCAAGCAGCTATTTTGGTGGAAAATAGCTTGGAACTCGTTCAACAAAATCAAGTCAACTACCCCCTTAAATGAAACGGTGTAGAATTATCTCACAGGAATTATGAAAGCAAGTAATAGCCGTCAATTTTCTTCAGTAGCTGCTCGAACTCTAAAAGTAGTTGGGATTATCTTGATTCTCTCTGCTTTGCTTGACTGCATTGTTCTGTCGCTGCCGGGAGAAACTTCGGACCTTCTCAATCGAGCCTGGCAGTTGGCCGCAGCAACTCAGATAGTTGACAGGGGCATTATTCCTTTGATGGGTATCGCCCTTCTGATGACTGGCTTTTGGGTGGACAGCAGCAGTGGAGTCTCTATTGAGCGACGCAAGGTTTGGCTGGACTTGCGATTCTGGGCGCTGTTGATTTCCAGCTTGTTAGGTCTAGTTTACCTATCTCTGGTTCCCGTTCACCTCAACAATACTCGTTTGGAACTCCAGAATGCTCTGGCTCAAGTCGATCAAGAAGCGGGACAAGCGGAAGGTCAACTTGAGGCGCAAATTAAAAGCGATCAGTTTAAAACTCAGATAGAACAGCTCAAAAACCAGCGGCGCACCCAGATAGCCGCCCTGCAGCAAGACCAGGGGAAGCTGCAACAAGCCCTCCAGAGCCCAGATGTTCCCGAGGAATTGAAAGCTGTGCTTCGGAATTCCAAAAATGACCCGAAAGCCCTCGACAACTTCCTGGAACAGCAAGCTCAAGAACTGCCCACTCAAGCTCGCAACGAGATTCGCACCCGCAAGCAACAAAAAGAGAAAGAGTTAAGAACTCGATCGAGAAATTCGAGTTTGCAGACGGGAATCAGCAGTTTGTTGTTAGCTATAGGCTACATTACTGTTGGTTGGACGGGATTGAGAAGTATGGGAATTCTGCGGTTCGGCCGCCGCAAAAATTGACCGGCGCTGGCAGGGATCGCGCTGGTCGAGACATCCCTGAGAAATAGTTTGTTTACCGAATAGTTTGCCATTACTGAAAGCTGGGAATGTTCTCAATTTATATTCTGACTTACAACGAAGAAATTGATATCGCCGCTTGCATTGAATCGGCGCTGCTTTGTGACGATATCATTGTAGTTGATTCTTTCAGCACCGATCGCACCCTTGAGATTGTTCAGAACTATGCCGTGCAAACAGTGCAGCACCGCTTTGAAACTCACGGATGCCAGCGGACTTGGATGCTCCAAGAAGTCCCGTGCAAGTACGAATGGGTTTACATCCTCGAAGCTGACGAGCGGATGACGCCTGCACTGTTTGCTGAATGCTTAAAGGCGATCGAAAGTCAAGAATATATCGGCTATTACGTAGCTGAAAAAGTAATATTTATGGAGCGCTGGATTCGCCGCAGCACTCAATATCCCCGCTATCAAATGCGCCTGTTTCGCAAAGACCGAGTGTGCTTTACTGACTACGGTCACACTGAACGGGAAGTCTGCAACGGGCCTACTCACTTTTTGAAGGAAACCTACCCTCACTATACTTGCAGCAAAGGTCTTTCCCGCTGGATTGAAAAGCACAACCGCTACTCGACTGACGAGGCGGCTGAAACTCTCCGCCAATTAGAAGCGGGTCAAGTAAATTGGTGGGATTTATTGTTTGGCGCGTCGGAGGTGGAAAGGCGCCGCGCTTTGAAAGATTTTTCTTTGCGCTTGCCTTTGCGGCCTGTGGTCCGCTTTTTCTATATGTATATTTTACTCGGCGGATTTCTTGACGGTCAAGCGGGATTGACTTGGTGCACGCTGCAAGCTTTTTATGAATATCTAATTTTGCTGAAAGTTTGGGAAATGAAGCATCTGCAACTGCCAAATAAAGACGCTGTGGAGGAACAATCTATGGAGGAAGTAGTAAAAATTGAGTCGCCTAAAGTTTCCTCAAACATTTAGTTATGAGTTATTTGTTATTTGTTATTTGTTATTTTTTTAGTCCAGGACTCATAAACTAATATAGCAATCCTTGCAGGAGTCGTAAATTTTTTACCCCACCCCAGCCCTCCCCGAACTCGCGGTCCGGGAGTAAGAAATTCACAAATGATTTAGGATCGCTATATTGTCAACCTCATGCTAAACGATTGAACGCACCAACTCGATCGAGCAAGCATGGACAATCGCAAAACTAATTTGATAAACTTCTAATTAGATTATTGTCTAATTAGTTCTATGACACCTCAAAACCTGCAAACCCTCTTGGATTTTTTCAAAGCCCTGAGCAATGAGAGTCGGCTCAAGCTGTTGGGGGTTCTGGCGAGGGCGCGAGTGTAGTGTAGAAGAGTTGGCGGCATTGCTACACTTGAAGGCCCCGACAATCTCTCACCATCTCACCAAGCTCAAGGAGCTCAACCTAGTCAACCTCAGTCCGCAGGGCAATACACACCTCTATCGCCTCAATTTAGAACAACTCGAACACCTTAGTGGAGACTTACTACTCACCCCAAATAGACTCCAAACCCTAGCCCAGGATGTGGAACCAAAAAACTGGGAAATCACTGTGTTGCAGTCCTTTGTGACAGACAATCGCATCATATCATTTCCGGTTACACCGGAATGATGTTGACGGTTGACGGTTGACTGTTGACTGTAGAAGGAGGGGTCAAAAAAATGAAAATTGCACGAATTATTTGTTGGCCTCGGGATTAGACTTTACGCCCGACGAATGAAGCAAGGATCTGATATCATTCCTGCGCAGCCGGAATTGATATCACCAGCATTCCTGCCAGCCGCAAAAAACGGTTTGTGCTTTTGAAATGGCTTGTGGAAAAGTTTGAATGCGATCGAGATTATTCTGAGAAAGAAATCAATACCGTGCTGAAATAACATCATGAAGACTGCGCCACCCTCCGGCGGGAATTTATTGGGTATCGGCTGATGAGTCGTGATCGAGATGTTTACCGGCGTTTACCTGAGACGGAATGGTTGAGCGAGGTAGGAAATTTCAATTAATAAAGCTACCCAAACATTAAACAATGGGTAGCTTTGTTGAGAAATTAAGTTACAGTTATGAGTCAGTCGATCGGCTAAAAACTATTGAGAATTACGCAGGGCAGTTTTTTCGCGATCGATCTTTAAAATCAACACACCCAAAGGCGGCAAACACAAGTCGATCGAATAAGGACTGTTGTGGAACCACCACTCATCAGTCCACTTGCCTCCCAAATTCCCCATATTGCTACCGCCGTACTCGCGCGCGTCGCTGTTAAACAACTCCGTATAGAAACCCTCTTCCGGAACTCCTACCCGATAGTGAGAGTGGGGCTGCGGCGTAAAATTGCACACCGTCACCACAAACTCGTCCCCATCCTTCTCTCGGCGCACAAAGGCCACGACACTGTGCCGGTTGTCGGTGCAATCAATCCACTCAAACCCATCCTCAGCAAAATCTTGACTGTAAAGTGCCCTTTCGCTGCGGTACAAATTGTTCAAATCCTTAAAAAACAGCTTCAACTTTTGGTGCGGATCGAATTGCAGCAACTGCCACTGCAAATCCCCCCAAACGTTCCACTCGTGCCACTGGCCGAACTCCATCCCCATAAAGATCGTTTTCTTTCCGGGATGAGCAAACATAAAAGTAAACAAACACCGCACGTTTGCAAACTTTTGCCATTCGTCCCCTGGCATTTTCCCGATGATGTGAGCCTTGCCGTGGACTACCTCATCGTGGGACAAAGCCAGCATGAAATTCTCGCTGTGGTTGTACCACATACTGAAAGTTATGTTGTTCTGGTGGAACTGGCGGAACCACGGGTCCATGTGGAAATAGTCGAGCATATCGTGCATCCAACCCATGTTCCATTTCAGGTTGAAGCCCAAACCGCCTACATAGGTCGGCCAAGATACCATCGGCCAAGAGGTAGATTCTTCGGCGATCGACAGCGCCCCTGGGAAATAGCTAAAAATGACGTGATTCGCCTGCCGCAGAAAATCTGCCGCCTCGATATTTTCCCTGCCTCCGTACTGGTTGGTCAACCATTCTCCGGGTTCGCGACAGTAATCCAAATAAAGCATCGAGGCCACCGCATCTACGCGAATCCCGTCGATGTGGTACTTGTCAAACCAGAACAGAGCGTTTGATACTAGGAAATTCCGCACTTCGTTGCGGCCGTAGTTAAATACTAGGGTTCCCCACTCTTTGTGCTCGCCCTTGCGGGGGTCAGCGTGTTCGTACAAGTGAGTTCCGTCAAAGAAAGCCAAACCGTGACCGTCTTTGGGGAAATGTCCCGGCACCCAGTCCACCAGTACGCCAATGCCGTTGGCGTGGCACTGGTCAACAAAATACATGAAATCTTCAGGTTTGCCGTAGCGGGAAGTTGGGGCGAAATAACCGGTGACTTGATAGCCCCAAGAACCGTCGAAAGGATGTTCGGCGATCGGCAGCATTTCGATGTGGGTGAATCCCAAATCTTTGACATAGGGAATCAGCCGATCGGCCAATTCCCGGTAAGTCAGAAACCGCGCCCCGGGATTCAGTTCCGAAACCTGTACGGCGGGTTCTATTTCCCCATTTGGTAGCACGGCGGGTTCGTCAGTAGCGGCGTGCAGCCAAGAACCGATGTGGCATTCGTAAACCGAAACCGGCTGCGTCAGTTGGTCTGTGTGCCGCCGCTGTTCGATCCAAGCACTGTCGTTCCAAGTGTAGGTATTTAAGTCGGTGACAATTGATGCGGTTTTCGGCCGCACTTCTTGCTGGAAACCGTAAGGATCGGACTTTTCGTAGGGATGTCCGTCTTGGTTTTTCACTTCGTATTTGTAGTGAGTTCCCACGAGTAGTCCCGGAATAAATAATTCCCAGATCCCGTTATGCGATTTCCGCATTTGATGTTTGCGGCCGTCCCAATAGTTGAAATCGCCTAAAACAGACACGTTGCGGGCATTCGGGGCCCAAACGGCAAAATATACTCCTGTGATGCCATCTACGGAGGTGAGGTGCGCCCCCAGTTTTTCGTAAATCCGGTGGTGGTTGCCTTCTGAGAATAAGTGAAGGTCAAATTCTGTGAGTTTGGGCGATCGAAAGGCGTAGGGGTCGTAAATAAAGCGATCGTGTTCTCCTTCTTTGACCCGCAGTTGATAGTTTGCTAGTTCTGGGGTTTCGATCGTACATTCAAAAAAATGAGGATGATGCTCTGATTTCATCGGGTATTCGGCCCTGGCCTCCGGCACAACCACCGATACCGCATCCGCATTCGGCAGATAAGCTCGGACGACCCAGAGTTTTTTGCCATTTTCTTCGAGGGCGTGGGGGCCTAGCACTTCAAATGGATCGTGGTGCTGATTCCAAACAATCCGGTCAATCTGTTCAAAGGGGACGGTCGCGGGCATAAAACTACTTACCTCAATCTTTTGACTAAATGGCTTTCAAAACCGTTGGCGGCGCTGCACTTTACATTTCGATACATTTTTGATCGCTAATCCTACCACTGATTAGCATGATTTTGCCTGCAGCGGCGACCGCGCGCGCCCGAGGCGCACACAGCAGGCAATCTTATTACCTTGCCGACGGCCGAGCTGGGGTTTTACTGCTAACATCTAAGTATAGAAATATTAAAACAAATTGAAAAATTTATATTTTCTCGCAAATACCCTTGACTTTTTATCGAATATGTGATATTCAAGTTTTTTCAAACTCTTGTCGATTTGCGGCTGCCGGAGGGTCAAGAAGAGTAAGTGTTGGGGAGCCACTAATCATTTAGCTGGAATTTTCAGGCAGGGACGATCGCTCGATCGACTTTCAAATCCCGGAGGCTGGGTTTCCCTACAAAGTCCGTGAATTTTGGCAATGCGCTCAAACAGCCTGCAGATGGTCAACTCGATATTGAGGAATCAAAGCTAAAGGACTCAGCAGGGCGGCAGCAGCAATATCTGCCACGCTCAAGGAATCTCCTACAATATAGGCACCATCTCGCCAGCGACGGTGCAACAGGTTTAAAGCAGCACTCAGGCGTAACGGAAGCGAGTTTTGCCGAGGGAAGGTTAATGCCGAACTGGTGGCGGGCCTATTGCATCACTAACTGGCTCAAAACAGACCGGTAGATTTGCCTGCCCACACCGACGCGAAACTCCTAGTAAACAAATCGAGTAGCAATGCCGATGCTTTCATCGAGCCAGTCTTCGAGCATCCAAGCCTCAGCTTGCTTTTCTCTCGTCTGCTGGACACAGCGACCGGGAAGGAAACCGAGACTCGATCGAGTGCAAAATTTGCGTCGAGTCTGCGAGATCCTCCGGTTGAGCTTCGAGTTGAGGCAGCAGCACTGGCACTGTCCTCAAACCTCCTGTCAGAGCCTTGAGTTTCAAAACGTGCAGGCCGGGAGTCAAATTTTGAACTTGAAAGAAAATGCCCTTGTAACCCAGCTTTCTCAGCGGACTTTGCGGCAGTAAGGGGAGGTACTGAACTTTAGTAAAAGCATCAGACTACAACTCACACCCAACTTGAGACCTAGACCTATGAGATGAAAAAATGCGAGGAGCGAACGATTTTTCACCTGGAGGCTAGGCTCGTTGGGCAAACACTCTCGGATCGCCCTAGTTAGGGAGACTTTTTAGTAGGAGAAGGGGAAGCA
>NZ_JANMZH010000896.1:0-1809 GCF_031383065.1 Microcoleus sp. OTE_8_concoct_300
CAGTTTAAAGTAAATTTTTCCTTCAATTTGAGTGCAAGTTTCAACCTTGACTCCAGGCAAGTCTAATAAATAGTCTAAATGAAAGCTCATTACTTTAACTGTATTGGTTGATCTATTTTACACCATAAACTCAGGAGAGCCCTTCTGTTTATTATGGTATTTACAACATAGGTAGTATTTATACTGGTGAGGATAACGACATAATCACTGGCATCGACCAGGTAGGTCAGAGTTTCGGTTCTAATGGTGGCATTTACGTCGGCGGAGGAAGCACCATTGATACTGGTAATGGCAAGGACCTAATTACTGGCATCTCCAATAGCGCCTGCGGAATCAATGTCCACTCCGGCACCATAAATACTGGCGATGGTAACGACACCATCGCAGGTACTAACCTCGTTAATGGCAACGGCATAGCTCTTTTCTCCACTAGTAGCATCGCCACTGGTGGCATCGATACTGGAAAGGGCGACGACATAATCATTGGTACTGCCTTTTACAGCGGACTCGTAACTTCTTCTAGCGTGGGCATAACTTCTTCTACAGCCTTCTTAAATACTGGTGAGGGTAACGACATAATTACTGGGATCTCCAATAAAGGAGGCTCTGGTATCAGCAACTATACAGCTATAATAGATACTGGCGATGGCAATGACACAATCACTGGTACGAGTGGTAATGTTGACATCCTTAACGAATTTACCAGCGTGGGCATTAGTAACGGACAATCTATTTATACCGGCAATGGTAACGACATAATCACTGGCATTGCTAGCGATGCCAAACTTTTTAGCATGGGCATCTCCAACGGCGGTACTATTGATACTGGTAATGGTGACGCCATAATCACTGCCACTGGCACCACCTATGGCATTTTCAACCAGGGTACAATAAATACTGGTAATGGTGACGCCATAATCACTGCCACTGGCACCACTTATGGCATCTTCAACTTCAACCAGGGTAGAATTAATACTGGTAATGGTAACAACTCCATCATTTCCCAAGGAGGGTTTGTTAACTATGCCGAGGTGTTTTTAGGAGATGGTAACGACTCGATTACTGCCGATACAGACTTTCCTAAGCGTGCCCTTGAGAACTTCAACGAAATTGAGACTGGTGATGGTAACGACATAATCACTAGCACTGGCGTCATTTACAACGAGGGTGTTATTAATACTGGTGATGGTGAAGACTCTATCATTGTTGACGGAGACGTTAATGACACTGGTATCAGATATGGCATTTATAACAACGGCGGTACAATTAATACTGGTAATGGTAACGACTCTATCATTACTAATGAAGGCTTTGAGTCAGGCTCCAATAGCAGTGGCAGCATATTTTTAGGAGATGGTGAAGACTATATAAAGGGTTTTGGTAGTGGTGATTTTTATGGCGGGAACGGTAATGACATACTAGAATTAACGCCAGGAAGCTATACCGTTGGAAGATGGGACACAACGGTGACTTTCACCAAGGGTAGCAGTTTTATGATAGCTTCCGAGTTTGAACAACTAATAGCTGGTGGCACAACGTACCCTTTCGCCAGTTTGACTGAAGGTCAGACAATTTTTGTCGCCTAGCAGTCTATTTGAGAAGTATGGGACAGCTAGCTATGAGAAAAGTTTTGCTGTCCTGAAACACCCTTTATTCTTTACTGATAACGCTTTTCTCCAATCTCCTGAAAAAATTGGAGCTTTGGCTGTGGTGATGGGTTGTGCTTGTATGGATGTAGTGACAGATAGCGCTCGATTGAGAATTAGCGAAACTCGGGGTGGCGAATCATTACCCCTCTCAAGTCGCCCT
>NZ_JANMZH010000898.1:0-7113 GCF_031383065.1 Microcoleus sp. OTE_8_concoct_300
GTAGTTTGAAGTTTTCCGAAGTATTGCGGCATATAGGATTTGGTAATTGGCAATTAGTAAACCGATAGTGCAAGCCGCACTTGACTGGCGTCATCTAGCTAAAGGAAGAATATAACTTGTCAGCATTTCAAGTTAATGGACAAATGCGGTAAAATATACTTCAGCAATACCGTGGCTAGCCGAATAAGGTACTATAGAAAATGAAACAGGTATCCATAAATTAAGTGGAAAATAACTGAGCCTTTGCACCATTTTTCATTTTAAATCAGGCTTTATGAACAGGCAAGATGCCTGTTCCACAAAGACTAAATTTTCTTGTGGAACAGGCATCTTGCCTGTTCTTGATAACGTGGCTAGCCGGATAAGCTCCTATAAAAAATGAAACAGGTATCCATAAATTAAGTGAAAAATAACTTAGTTTTTGCACCATTTTTCATTTTAAATCAGGCTTTATGAACAGGCATCTTGCCTGTTCCACAAAGACTAAATTTTCTTGTGGAACAGGCATCTTGCCTGTTCTTGATAACGGTGCGAGATGTCAGAAATAACTTAAATTCGCTACTATAGCAATCCTTGCAGAAGTCGTAAATTTTGTACCCCACCCCAACCCTCCCCGAACCCGTGGGGAGAAAGTAAGAACTTCACAAATGATGCAAGGATTGCTATATATCTATCGCGTGATTGCTTCCCACAACTACTACGGGGTAGCGGTTAAATAGCTTTAGCCATCTTCGCCTCAATTGTGAACTCTTCTCTTCTCTTCCTTCGTGTCTTCGCGGTTCATTATATCCGGCAAAAAACGAAGTAGAGCTTTCGCTGCAAAATTACGAAATCTCCACTTTTATCACTATACTAGTGGCTGCAAAAACCATGTTGCCTTCACTAGATATTACTTGTACAAAACAGCCTCTTTCAAAGTCGCGATCTTACCTAGCGCTTCATCGAGATCCTCTTGCGACGCCCCGTGGGCAATGATTGCATCGGTCAAATGCTTCACAATCGCATCAAAGTGTTCTGGCTGTAAATTCAAACCTGCGTGTGCTTTCTCCATAGAACGGCCTGAGTATTGCTTGGTGCCGCCGAGGGCATAAGAGATAAAAGCAGTTTGATGGCGGCGCTGCTTTGCCATATCTGTATGCTCGAAGAAGTGGCTCACTATCTCGTCAGCCAAAACATCGTGGTAAAAATCATCCACAATCTCTTTAATGGCTGACTCTCCGCCCATTTTCTCGTACAATGTTGTTGCCATATCGTTTCAGCGAGTTGGTTTTTTTCACTTACTCTTTAATTATACCAGGCACCTTTGCTTTTCTCCACCCGGTGAAATATTGCTCTCATCTGACTAATTACTTAGTACCTGTTCCGACTGCTGGTATTTTTTTGATAGCCCACTCTGTGTAAACTTTATTAACGTTTTGTTGCCCGTTAGATATTCCCGATCGCCCTTCCAGCATTTTGACCTAATGCACGGATTGCTTTTTTTAGCAAGATGTTTTCTACACAGCGCCAACACCCATCGGTTTTTCAGCTAGCAAACTCAAGAAATCGGTGATAAAACAGAGGCCGGATGCGATCGCGGAAATTAGGCTCGCCCCTGCAATTGTACAAGTTAAAATAAATGGGCGATCGGCTGCCCAGCAGCATCATGTATAATCGAATTGCAAATATAATCGAATCACAACGATGAGCGGCGAAAGTCGATCGCCTGTATAGTAATATTTGGCAGTTGCTAGTCGGTTGTGACACTTCCGGGCGATCGCCCGCAGTTAAGAAAACCTTTGACTTAAGTACGCGCACTTAAATCAAGATTATTATGTCCTCCGCCAGGAACGAAGCAATCCCAAGTCTGAGCGATTGCTGCATTTCTATCTGCTGTTTTCTTAAACTTTGATGATTTTTGAGTGCCTTGAAATACTATAGTCAACATCCTAACGCTTTCTCGATCGACTACCTCAACGACTTGCGAGGAGCAATTCTAGCCTCCCCTTATCTAGCAATCAACAACCTCAATCGCGATTTCATTGGCACAAAAGGGTTTTCCGTCGTGTTTCAACGTGCGGAAATCGCCGAAGTAGAACGGCGGTTCCCCTTGTTCAAACCCTATCTAGACCAAGCATTACAGCCTGAATGCAATGCTTTTTACCTCAACCCTTTGTTGCTGGGTGAAGGTTCCCGCGTCGATCCGCATATCGATCGATCTTTGCGATCGTACTGCAAAACTGTTGAACCTCCCGCAGCCATCAGCGTTTTGTACGTGCAAGTGCCGCCGAACTTGCAAGGGGGAGAGTTGATACTGCGGCGCAACAAACAGCAAGTCGGGCAGATTAAGCCGCAAGCCAACTCGCTGATCTATTTTCAAGGAGATTTGACCCACTCTGTCAACGCTGTTAAAAGTACCGGAACTCGTTTGAGTTTGGTTTGCGAACAGTACAGTTTGAGCGAAACAGAATTGCAAGATATTCCAGGCTTCACAGTGGAATCTAGGGCTGTGAAAGCAAAAATTAAGTAAGGTTTATTCGATCCTGGGTTGGGTCGCTTTCACTTGGGTTTACCGTAAACTTAAGGCTCAATCTAAATCGGGACTTTTGAGCATTTCCATCAACTTCCGCTTCCGGCTGTGTACTTGCATCAGTTGAGAACGATAAGCAGACCACTGAAGATTTTGCCCAGTTTGTAAATATGCAGCGCGGGCTTTTTCCAACCACTTAATCGCAAGATTGTACTCGTTTGATTTCCCCTGATCCATAATCGATGCAGCACGCCCACAAGCATTGGCGATTACCCAATCGGGGCTGTGGCTGATAGCAGCCCCCATTACTCGGTGAATCAGTGCTGAGTGGTAATAACCCAAGCCATCAGCAAGGGCGATCGCATCTTCAATCATTCCCTCATCCAGAAAAATATCAACCTTCGCCTCAGTAAACTTCCAACTTTCATGAGTTTTCAGAGTGGCTAACAAATCAGCTTTCAAAGTTGACCAACTATCTCTTGCTAACTCCTTCACTAAACTATAGTCTCTAAAGGACGGTTGGATTTTAAATATCTGGATTCTAGCATTTAACGCAACTTCATCTTCGCCCAACTCAACAGCCAACTCACTCATCGAGATTGCCAGTTCGTAATGGCAATGACCTGACAAATTTAACCCAGCTTGACAAATTTTCAGAGCTTGTTCTAAGGCTCCCTGTTGCTTTAAAGTTTGAACGAGAGCCAAAGCATCTTCCGCTGATTGCATCTGGGTAGCAGCAGCTTCCACTGCTTCTTCTACTCTCCCCAAACGAGTTAACATCGTCAAGTATTGTTGAGTACAACCTTCTGCTTGGGCTAAGTATAAGTATTCTTGATCGCGTTCCTGGCGATCGAGGATTTGCAAGCGAATCAATGTTAAGTCGCGAGCACAGTCTGGTGCGTCACCAGCCCAAACTCCTTGCCCAGTAATGTTTCCTTCCAGTACCTGTTGGAGTAGGGGGTCGTCCCAACCTTGGCGTAAAGCTTCCAAGCTCATACTGAAATCACAATCCCATTCATCTTGCCAAGCTTCTAACATCACCTGGAGATCGATCTCTTCTTCAGCAGTTAGTTGAGCCGTCAAAATGGCTTCTGTCCAAGCTTCATTCAAAGCGTTAGCTATCTCTGAATTGTCAGCGCCAAACTCTTCTACATCATTCCAATCTTCAACGCAGGCTGTGGTGATGGCTTCTAAAATTACTAAAGCGTTGTTGCCATCCCCCTGTGCGCTGAATTCCTGGGCTCGCTGAATTACATCTAAAAGTTCTTCTGTAATCGGGTCTTCTTCCTCCCATCCATCCTCGAAATAACGAACAGCCTCTCGCAAAATTCGTCGTACTTGGTGCCGAAAGGGAGCAGGATCTATGGAGGTGTGGCGCGGTGCTTTGGTAGGTGGGTTTGAAGGTGCAGCAATAGCACTTAAGTTAATGTATCGTTCGATCGCATCAATGAGTGATGGGTCTTTTTTTACTAAATGCTGTATTAATTGCTGGGTTTGTACATCGTTGAGGCGATCGAGCAATTGTTCCAGTGTCGGGCCCTCGTCTATTATTTCTGGTTGCCGCATACACAATAACAGCGTCGCAACAATGTGTTTACACCACCCACCGTTATCGTAAGGACAAGTGCAAAATAATGTAGAGGCTAATCCGGCATCATCAAAGGGCAGGGTAACACGGTAGGGTTCTACTTCGGAACCCTCCACTACTGCTTGCACCATATTGCCGCGCCGGACTGCGCTAGTAACATTGCCCGCTAAATAGTAAGCTTCACCCCGCTTGAGGGATTGGGCAGAGGTGTTATGCTCGATCGTCGCTTTAGTGAGTTTGGGAATGGGCATGAGACTGTGCCTCAGCAATTAAAGGATTAGACTCGATTTTACCTGAGAAATACACTTAGTCTACAATTTAATTGCGTCCCGATTTGAGGTTTCCATAAATTTCAAAACTCTGTAAAGCAAGCACTGAGAACGTTTGTAGCTTAACGAAGCAATCGCTCTTGTGATGATAGCTTTACATTTTGTGAGATGGTAAAGTTTATTTGCACTGAGATATTGCACCATTCTCAATAAGGCTTTTATGAACAGGCAAGATGCCTGTTCCACAATAAAATTTATCTTTTGTGGAACGGGCATCTTGCCCGTTCTTGAGAATGGTGTAAGATGTGAGTTTGCACCTACCTAGTTAGCGATCGCTATACACTATAAAATACCTAGAAAAAAAGTAAGGATTTTGGGAGAAATTAGTAGTGCTGGCATCGTTTTAAATTGGGTAGGGCTAGAGAAATGTTACGCTGATTTTTACAAAATCTTCCCTAACGTACATGACGAAACAAAAACAAACAAGCGGATATCCATTCATGCAGCTAGTTTGCCGTTTTTTGATAGTGCTGGCTATTTGGAACGTGCCTCAATGCGCTTGGGCAGATGCTAGCCAATAAGTAAAATCAAGTATAATGTTAGAGTTACTGAATTGTTATATGGTTAGAGTAACTTATAACATTCCTAATAGAGCAGAGGAACTTAAGTGGCAAAAATAGAAGGATTTAGGGTAATAAATTACCGCTCGCTGCGTGATATTACTATGGGCAAGCTGTGGAATACGCAAAATGCCCAGGCACTAACGCCAATGACAGCCGTTATCGGTAAAAATGGTGTTGGGAAAAGCACGCTTTTCGACACTTTTGGCTTTCTTGCAGACTGCTTAAAAGGGGGAGTCGAAGAAGCCTGTGATGCCCGTGGGCGGGGAGGTTTCGAGAGAATTCGCTCGCAAGGACAAAAGGGAAGTGTTGAGTTTCAGATTTACTATAAAGAGGATGGTAACGCTCGACCAATAACCTATGATTTGGCAATAGACCTTGACTCTTCTGAAAGACCATATGTAAAAAAAGAAAGACTTAGACAACGGAGAAAAAACGAAAGAAAAGGACAACCTTATTCTTTTTTGATTCTAAATGAAGGTAAGGGTTTAGCATGGAAAGGTGAAGGAGAAGGCCAGCTACTTGATGAAGAACGAGGAGAATTTGATGTAACTAATTTAATAAAAAATATCCAGATAGGTGAGACATCAGAAGAAAGTAAAGAAAAGGAAATAGTTGAACTTGACGACAAGCGAAAACTGGGAATTGCTACTTTGGGAGCCCTCAAACAACACCCAAGAATTTCCGCATTTCGTAGATTTATCGAAGGATGGTATCTCAGCTATTTCACACCAGACGCTGCCCGTAGCTTACCTCTGGCTGGGCCACAAAAACATTTGAATATTCATGGAGATAATCTAGGAAATGTGGTTCAATTTATGGAGAGAGAGCATCCTAAGAAATTCAAATCAATTCTGCAAAAAATCTCTAGTAAGATTCCAGGGGTGGAAAATATTAGCACCACAAAAAGTCCAGACGGTAGACTTTTGCTGCAGTTCAACGATCGAGGTTTTCAAGAACCGTTTTATGCTCAACAAATGTCAGACGGAACACTGAAGGTATTTGCCTATCTCATTCTTTTAGAAGACCCCTCACCACCGCCATTTTTGTGCATTGAAGAACCAGAAAACGGACTTTACCACAAGCTTTTAGAAACTCTAGCCCAAGAATTTCGAGAACACGCTACAGCTCGAAGAAGTGGACCGCAAGTATTTGTTACAACACATCAACCCTATTTTGTAGATGCTCTTGAACCTGAAGAGGTTTGGGTACTTGAAAAGGGCGAGGATGGTTTTTCTCAAATCAGACGAGCTAGCCAAGACCCTCTCATTAATAACCTTGTTTCTGAAGGATTGCCCCTTGGCGGACTTTGGTACAGCGATTATCTAGATAAAAGGTGAATAAATGCACTTTGAGATACTTGTCGAGGATATTTCTGGAAAAACTGCTCTTGAAATTCTTATCCCAAAGATTATTAGCACCGAACAACACACATTTAAGATCCATCCTTACAAAGGAGTTGGGCATATTCCTAAAGGTTTAACATCTGCTTCTGAAGCCAATAAACGAATTCTGCTCGACCAGCTTCGGCGACTTGTTCAAGGCTACGGCAATACCTTCTCTAAATATCCTCCTGATTACCCTGCTGTCCTCATTGTAATTTGCGATCTTGATGACAAAGTCCTCTGTGCTTTTCGCAGAGCACTACTAGATGTTGTAGATGAGTGTAATCCTCAGCCAAAGACGCAATTTTGCATAGCAATTGAAGAAGGAGAAGCATGGTTTCTAGGCGATTTAGCAGCAGTTAAGGCTGCTTATCCGAGAGCAAATGAATCAGTCCTAAATAAATACACCAATGATAGTATCTGTGGGACGTGGGAGAAGTTAGCTGAGGCGGTGTTTTCCGGTGGTAAAGAAAAATTATCTAAACAAGGTTGGCAAGCCATTGGTTTAGAGAAGACAAACTGGGCTAACAATATTGCTCCCCACATGGAGGTAGATAATAATTTGTCACCAAGCTTCTGTTATTTTCGAGATAAACTTCGAGGCTTAACGCGTCAGTAAAGAAACCGGTTTTTTTTTATTGGGAATCGCCTAGTGCCACGAAGTTTATCTCGAAAATAACAGAAGCTTGGTGACAAATTATTATCTACCTCCATGTGGGGAGCAATATTGTTAGCCCAGTTT
>NZ_JANMZH010000061.1:0-3843 GCF_031383065.1 Microcoleus sp. OTE_8_concoct_300
AGAACCGACACCCCAGCCTCAAGCCCAAGTGTCCAATATTTCGGACATTGAGCCAGTGCTAGACACTTTGCTAGACATTAAGCTAGACACATTGCTAGCGGCTAAATTAGCAGGGATTGAAGAACGCTTGGGAAAATTGAGTGCCTGAGCGATGGCAACGATGAATCGCTCAGGCAGGAATTGAAAGCGGCCAACAAGCAACTTACAGAATGGGATGCAGAACTGAATCAGTTACACGAGCGTAACGGCGATTTAGGACTGAAGGTGCAGATGTTGGAGGAAGAGCTCAAAGAAGTGCGGCGCTCACGGGAGGAAAATAAAACCTCAGCTCCGGCAGTCGCAGATTTCCCAGAGCCGGCCGACTTGCTCAACCAGTTAAAAGCACAGCGCAAAAAGTCGAGGGCGGACTTGGCCGATATGGAAGTCGTTTTGGACATACTAGAAAACCATTAGCGCGAAAGTTGAGCGGAAAACGGATTTTCTTGTGATGTAATGAGCCTGAAACCCCTGGTGGATATACTGTAAAATAGCAAGCCCGTGACGAGATTTGAACTCGTGACTTCCTCCTTACCAAGGAGGTACTCTACCACTGAGTTACACGGGCATAAAAAATTAATAATGTTAAATAAAAGTTTTCAACTTTTTATTTTTAACTTTTTATTTTTATTTAAATTGTGGTGGGCCGGGCTGGATTTGAACCAGCGTAGGCGTAGCCAGCGGATTTACAGTCCGCCCCCATTAACCGCTCGGGCACCGACCCATTTGTACCCACAGTTATACATCCTAGCAGCTTCTTCTTTTTTTGCAACAATACATCAGAAACTCTAATCCAAAGTAGTGAATATATAAGTTAAATCTGGGTCGGGCATCGGGAATAGGGCATCGGGAATGGGGAATTGGTAATTGGTAACTCATGACAACAGTCAACTGAGAAGGGCATCGGGAATAGGGCATCGGGAATAGGGCATCGGGAATTGGTAACTCATGACAACAGTCAACTGAGAAGGGCATCGGGAATAGGGCATCGGGAATAGGGCATCGGGAATTGGTAACTCATGACAACAGTCAACAGTCAACAGTCAACCGTCAACAGACAACTGACTAATTCACTAATTCCCCGGTTTCTTGCAGCGAG
This sequence comes from Microcoleus sp. OTE_8_concoct_300, assembly GCF_031383065.1. NCBI lineage: Bacteria > Bacillati > Cyanobacteriota > Cyanophyceae > Oscillatoriales > Microcoleaceae > Microcoleus > Microcoleus sp. OTE_8_concoct_300. The sequence goes on from NZ_JANMZH010000061.1 coordinate 1,136, forward strand.
TGCAGGCGGCGGTAGATGCCTTGTTGACTCAAGAGTTCGTCGTGGCTGCCAACTTCGACGATTCTACCGCCGTCGAGCACGACGATCGCATCGGCTTCGCGAATTGTACTCAGTCTGTGGGCAATAATTATGGTGGTGCGCGTACCAAGAATATTTTGCATGGCTATCTGGATCGATCGCTCGCTTTCATAATCCAAACTAGAAGTAGCCTCATCAAAAATTAACACATCCGGCTCCACCAAAAGCGCCCTGGCAATCCCCAACCGCTGCCGCTGACCCCCGGACAAGCGCATTCCTCGCTCCCCGACCACGGTATAGTAACCTTGGGGCAACAGTCGCACAAAATCGTCTACTTTGGCGATGCGACAAGCATCCTCAACCTGCTCGAAAGTTGCATTTCTGTTTCCGTAAGTCAGATTTTGCAGCAAAGTACCGTTAAAAACGTCTACTTCTTGGTGGACAATCGCTAAACGCTGCCGGTAGCGAGTCACGTCTAAGCTGCGAATGTCTTCTCCGTCGATCAGAATGCGGCCGGAGTTTGGTTCAAAATAGCGAAACAGGAGTTTCACTAAAGTCGATTTCCCGGAACCCGATCGCCCGACTAATGCTACAGTTTGACGGGGATGAATCAATAAATTCACATCCTGCAAAACCGGTTTTTGACTGTCGTACCCGAATGTCAAACCGCTGATCTCAACTTTGCCAGTAAATTTATAAGGTGGCTGCGCCGTGAGAGCATTTTCTGCTAAATTGACCGCATCAACACCGTCTGGCGTTTGCATAAACTCGTGGAACCGGATCATTGAAGAATAGCGCCGCGCCAATAATTCGGCGATAATGCTAATCGGACGCAGTTGAGAATATGCCATGCTTGCTAACGTGTAGACGGTAACAAAATATCCGAGGGATATTTGACCTCCTAGGGTTGCTGCTAGGCTAAAACCGAGAACTGAAAACAAACACAACTGGACGATTGTCTGCTGGTATGTCCCCAGGGTGATGTATCCTTTGTGAATGCGGTGGATCACGACTTTTAATTCGCGATCGAGTCTGGTTGTTTGCCTTTTGAGTTCATCGCTTTCTGTCGCAAAAGCTTTGACTGTTTTGATGTTGGTGATAATTTCCGAGTTGCGGCTTTCGGTATCTTCGATGTATTCATCCAGAATTTCTTCTAGCGCAGTCACCTCTTGCAGGCTTTTGAGGGTGAAACTGAGGATAAATAGGAATGAAACCAAAATTAATAAGCCAATCCGCCACTCAATTAACCAGATAACGGCAAAAATGCCGATTAAGCGGGCAACTTCGGGGATGAGTTCGCCGGCAATTTCTGGATATGTCCAAGTATGGTTGCCGATACCTTTGGCTATGCGGCTGGCAATCCGTCCGGCGTTGTTTTCGTCGTAGAATTCTAGGGGTAAGGTGAGTATTTTCCCGATCGCACCTCTCATTCGATCGCGCCTCGCCCTCAATGGTATCGCCCAGTGGAACCACTTTCCTACCCAAGGTTCGATCGGTGCTTTGGCTACTGTTACCAGAAAAATTATGCCCAGCAAGACGGATAGCGATAATATTTTGTTGGGTGAGTGCTCGGTAAAAGAGGCGATCGTTGCTATCAGTTTTTGGGTTATTGTATCTGTAGGTTGACCCGACAATACGTTTAATATTTGACCGATCGCGTAGGGAACAAGCAAATCGGCTAGTGCCAAAACACTGGATGCGCCTATGCTGTAAACTGATATTTTCCAGTAGCGATTGTAGTATTTGAAGATGTCCTGAAAGCTTGCCATAAATTTTTGTTGAGATACAACCCTTGCAAACACTTGCATTTAAAACTGCGCTCTCGGCGCGCCTTGTTTACAAGTGTACTACAAAAGTAGTGGCTCGGGGAGTCATCTGGCATCATGCTAGCGACTCGCCGGATCGGATGATTTATGGCAATCATTCGATCGTCAGTGCTCAATCTGCCGTCCTTAGCAATAAACTCAAGACAAAGGGCAAAAAAATGCAGAAGACAGAATTTTTCTGGAATTCTGCCTTCTGAGCAATGCCTTCTAGCTTTTAGGTTCAAGCAGTCTGTTAGCTTAAGGCGTAGGCTGATTGTAGCGCCCACCAGATCAAGAAACCGATTCCCGAGGCAATGACGATCGCCGAAATGGCGATCGCTATAGGACTGTCAGCTCCCTTGAACTTCATGATTCCGCGATTTAAATCTGACATGACAGTGTTCTCTCACAATTCCAGCTTGATTGTAGCTTTGCCGTCGGCGGATGGCAGTCACTCTTCACGGCAATTACTGATTTGGTTAATAATCTGGCTGCTGCAATTTCAGGTGGGGATTGGCTTTGGGGGGTTTTTACTGGGTTTGTGAAAAAAACTTACTAAAAAGACTTGACAGATTCTCGGAATTAAGACAATATAGTTAATACCGCAGGAAATGCGGGTGTAGCTCAGTGGTAGAGCGTCACGTTGCCAACGTGAATGTCGCCGGTTCAAGTCCGGTCACCCGCTTTCACGGCAGTCGCCGCGCCAAGCGATCGCGACTTCCAAATTGGGTTCGCAGGCTTGCGATCAGTTTCAATACGAAATCGACCGGTGCTGGGTGCGCCATGTCCTGGTGTTGAATGCCACCGCTATTCCTTGCGCCGCAGTACCGTTTTCGCGCGAACACCCTTGTCTTCAAAGGTCACCCCGAAATCGCCGAACTTGAA
>NZ_JANMZH010000107.1:0-24719 GCF_031383065.1 Microcoleus sp. OTE_8_concoct_300
GTAAGTTTCACTGGTTAGGTTAAGCGCAAAATTGTAAAACCACCGTACACATCCAAACGACTTAGCAAGCAATATAGATTGCTCTTGAGTCGGATAGATTCTGTACTTGCAGGCTTTTAACATTGCACTTACCAAACTATATTTGCTATGGTAAGCTAAAGTGACACAAAAGTAAAGTCCCCCTAGAGGGGGGAGGTTTTAGACCCAATTTTTCGATAAATGCCTCTGCGGGTACGGACACGGCAGCGCCGTGTCCCTACAAATATAATGTGCTTAAACTGCAGCAAAGAATACCTTAGACTTGACCGGATCGGGAGTCATAGTCTTGTCACCGGGCTGCCAGCCGGCGGGACAAACTTCATCGGGGTGAGACTGGACGTGTTGGATAGCTTGCAGAGTGCGGAGAGTTTCGTCCACGTTGCGGCCGAAGGCAAGATTGTTGATAGTAGAGTGTTGGATGATGCCTTCTTTGTCGATGATGAACAGACCTCTGAGGGCAATACCTGCTTCTGGGTCGAGGACGTTGTAGTCAGAACTAATTGTTTTTTTGAGGTCAGCAACTAAGGGATAGTTAAGGTCGCCGACACCGCCTGATTTGCGGTCTGTTTGTATCCAAGCGAGGTGAGAGAATTCGCTGTCAACGGATACGCCGAGGATTTCGGTATCGATTTTCTTGAAGTCCTCGAAGCGATCGCTAAATGCTGTAATCTCAGTCGGACACACAAAGGTGAAGTCCAAGGGGTAGAAGAACAAAACTACATACTTTTTGAGATGATAGTCGGACAGTTTAACTGTCTTGAATTCCTGATCCACTACGGCTGTTGCTGCGAAATCAGGTGCAGCTTGACCAACCCGGAGGCATTCACTGGTCATAGATTTTGTTTCCTTTTTTACGAACTGTTACAAATCTATCATACTCATCAAAAAATTGGGTAGAAACCCCGTCCTTTTAGGACGGCTTTGTGTTACAATATGATTGGTCAATGACCCACCCGCGACGATGGAGACATAAACCCTAACACCAAAGCTTGCAATGACTGCAACGGGGAAGAAAAATCGGTAGACCGGGAAAAGAGGACAGGGCAATGGGCAGTCCACCCCTAGAATCAAACAACAAAGATTTTTGTTGGTATTCGACACATAAAACCGCAGGGCTTGCGGGGTTAGTCTGTGGAGCGAGCATAAGACCAAATCTCCTTGAGGGTGGAGGCAGTTGCTAAGAAGCAGAAAGGTTCAAGAAGTGATTCTTGGAATCACTGTGCCTTTAGGTCAGTGAGGATGTCAAAACGACTACAAGTATCTTCTTGAGAAATCAAAAAAACACGCTCTCAATATTGAGAGCGCGGTTTTTTTGATTAAATAATGGCTCAGGCGGGATTTGAACCTGCGACCTTGGGCTTATGAGTCCCCTGCGCTAACCACTGCGCCACTGAGCCAAATCTACTTCACGATTTACTATCATAGCACGGTAGGACGAGCTATGTCTTCTTTTCAAACAACCGAATTTCTAATAACTTCTAGTAAAAGTTATGAGTTTTGGTAATCATTCAAAACCCATAACTTCCGACCAGTCGTTACCGAGAAGCGCTGGACGCATCGTCGGGAAGAAAAGCCATTGGATTGATAGCACCCTGTCCTGCGGGATGAATTTCAAAGTGCAAGTGCGGTCCGGTACTAAAGCCGGTGCTGCCCATTTCTGAAATTTGTTCGCCTTGAGCGACCTTCTGACCCTTTTGCACCAAAATCCGGCTGTTGTGGGCATAGACAGTCTCAGTGCCGTCTGGATGGGTAATTTCCACCAGATACCCGTAGCCGCCGTCATTCCACTGAGCATAGGTAACCACCCCGTCAGATGCTGCCACAATTGGCGTGCCGATCGGCCCTGCAATATCAATTCCCTTGTGCATCCGTCCCCAGCGCCAACCGTAGCCAGAAGTAAGAACGCCCTTAGACGGCCAAATAAACCCGTTAGCCGACTGTTGTTTGCCGTTAGGCAGATAAGTATCAGCGCCCGAAAGCGGAGGCAGTTCCGGAGAAACCATGCGTCCCAAAGACGGGTTGCTCAGGGGGTCGTAACCATCGGCTCCCAAAGGAGCAGTTGCTACCACAGGCCGCTCCTGAGTGCTTGTCGGAGTCAGGTTGATCGGTTGCAGTTCCGCTGCGCGAGCGGGGTCAAAACGCTCTTGCTGCTGCTTCTGAACCTGCTCGGACCACGCTCTCGATGGCGGTCTGCTGATTTCATTCTGCACCGCCTCAGTATAGTCGGGGGTGTAGAGATAGGGATTGACACTTGGGAGCTCATCAGACTGGTTGCTCGAGACTATTGGCGCCTCCGGTCTGTCAGTTGGAGCCAGCGACACCGCATTTGCCCCGATCGAATTGCGCGAGGCACGATATTCCTCTCGCAGTCTGACCACTTCTGCCCTCAAGCGTTCGGAATAAGGGTTGAGAGCTTCTGCAGTGGGGAGAGCCTCCGAATTCGACTCTGGTAAAGCGCTAGTTGGATCGGCATTTAAACCCTGGGGGCTAGCATTTGCCACGAAGCTGAGCGGCTGCGGGTATTCTCCCGTAGCGATGGCGGTAGCAGTTGCACTGGCTGGCTGAGGCAGGGCACTGGTGTCAACTGCACCTGTAAATGTTGGTTCGCCTTGAAGATTCAGCTTCCCGGGGTCGCTAATGGTTTGGGAAACTTGAGTTAGCGGAATGCTGTTAACTTGGGGAACCATCGGCGCTGAAATATTGTTCAGACCTTCCAAGTTCGCCAGGGGAGAGACAACCGGGACTGTGGGCGCGGGTGCTGCAACGCCAGCACTGGCTATTTCCGAGGTAGACGAGCTAGGGTTCACAGATGCGGGAACCGAAGTCCCCGACCAGACAGATGTAGAATTGGAGGCCGAATAAGAGGCTGCCGCCTGCACCGCTGGATTATTTGACCCAACTTGGGGAATTTTCAGCCGTTGATTAACATTCAGCAAGTTAGGGTTGCCGAGCTTGTTGACGGAGATCAGCTCTTTGGGTGATACGCCGTGACCTTTGGCGATCGCATCTAGCGTATCTCCCGGACGCACGCTGTAGACTACCTCAGCCGGCGCGCCGATACTTCCCGCTGGGGGGACTAGCACAGCCGAGGGCAAACTGGGTGTTGCCAGAGACTGTTCAATTGACTCGAATGCTCGATCGGGCGATGCTGCTTGACCGACCCCGGCATTTGGAATTACAGGTGTGGCCCCGAGGTCGGGAATAGTTGTCTCTGTTGCAGAGACGGGGGCTGCCAGCGTCGGTGCTGACTCCGGCAAAGATGCCGCAGGTGTAGATAAATTTGCTCCCCCCTCAGACCCTAACAGGGTCCGACCCGATTCTGTGGTGCGGTTTTCCTGTTTTTTCAAACTGTCGATCGCCCCATCTGCGTTCGGGATGTCGATCGAACTTTGTTCCGATACCGTCGTGACAAGCGGGGTCGCTGCGGTTGATGGCAGCGCTGTCATGGCAGCACTATCCAACGGCTCGGAGCCAGTCAGATTTAACTTTTCTTCGGGATTGACCGCCGCTGCGCGCTCTAGCGAAGCCACGGCGGTATCGGCGGCGTTCTGTTGTGGCGCGGCTCCCGGAGCCAGAGGATCACTGAGCTCTTGGCCTACTTGGAGTATGATATCGGGTTTGATGTCGTTGGCAGTTGCTAGTGCCAACGGTTCAACTTCATAATCCCGAGAAAGCTCCCAAAGGCTTTGCCCCTGCTGCACCTTAACCGCCACCGGGTCAGAAGGTGAGCCGGGCTGTTGGGCCCTGGAACCATCAACTTGTGCGGAGGTAGCGGGCCCGTTGGCCGATACTGGCTGTACTTCAGCGGTGGATTCTGATGTCGGTGCGAGTTCAGACGCGCGAGCGCTGTCTCCATTTCTCGGTAGCAGGATGCCAGAAGCACCTACCGATATTGCCAGCCCGATCGTGGCGAGAGAGCGAACTCTGCCTGTGCTGAGCGTTGTCTGTTTGGACGGTTCCGCAGAACCGTCTCTGTCGATTTCACTAGCCTGAACAGGCTTAATTTGGGGATATGTTCGTTTCAAAAAAACGACCTCCTACTGAGAAGCGCTAACTGTCCTTGGAAACACTCAAGGGGATCGCATGACGCTGAATTTAAATCAACAAGCAAAAATATTCTGATTGTTGACAGCTATCATGCTTAGGCCAGATTACCTTGCTTTTTTAATTTAGACAAGCTCAAACCGTCAAAATTTTTGAAATTATCGGTCTAAGCTGCTGCAATTAACCCCAAAAGCCTTACACCGCAATAGCTAGAACGAATACATAAAATCTTCGTTCCCGTAAGGCTCTGAACTCTTACCTATTATCCGACTGTATGCTAATTTCCGGACAGGCTACAACCGTATATTTACTAGATATAGTGTTCTTACCCAAGCTGGTGCTCGCTGACGCCCTAGAGCGCTAAAATCCTCTGTTTTTGTTGCTGAATCATCTGGCGAGTAATTTGGTGTTGCTGATAACAATCTGTTTTTGCATCAATAAAATATATTAATCTCGGCTATCGAGATTTTCACCGCTTTGATACAAATTTCTTATACTTAAATGGAGATTTGGCAGCCTCCGGCAGCTATTAAATATCTATATATTTATGTGTTGATAATGATCGATCCCAGCTCGCCCAACTGTCGTTTAGCCTCAAATAAACCTACAGCGGCACTGACGGAGAGGTTCAAACTCCTGACTCCAGGCTGGCTCATAGGAATAAAAACTGTGGCGTCGCAGGCATCTAAGACGAATTGGGGAATGCCTACAGTTTCCGAGCCAAACATCAGCCAGTCGCTGGGCTGAAATTGGAATTGCGCGTAACTGCATCGCCCGCCAGTGCTGAATCCGATCGCTCGTCCCCCGCGCTGCTGCCGACAAGCCCCAAAAGCCGCTAAGTCTTCGTGGCAGTGGAGATTGACGTAGGGCCAGTAATCTAAGCCGGCCCGTTTCAGGTAGCGATCGCTAATTTCAAACCCCAGCGGGCCCACTAAATGCAGTTCCGTGCCTGTGGCAGCGCAAGTGCGGGCGATATTGCCAGTATTCGGGGGGATTTGCGGGTGAATCAAGACAAGTTGGGGCATGAAGCTAATTAAAAGCGAAAAATACAGCTATTGGGAAATTTATAAAACTACCCAAAGGTAGATATACCTTATAGCTTTTATTTATAACCTTTGTCGAGTTCCATTGATTAAATATTCTGATTTGTTTTAAGGGCAGAGTTCTGCAACTTTTTCGCGGGAGGTTCCGGCTATTTGTATTATTGGCCCAGTACGCATACTCAGGGGGCTCGTGAAACCCCCCGTTATAATAACGGCGGGTACTTCAGGCAACTAACAGGGCGCACAAGTTGTCTTCGAGCTCCCATTCTTGGTGAGCCATGCCATTAATCCCTTGCAGAATAATACTGCGGGTGTCCGAACCGCCCTCGTGCAGCTTCAACCACTGCTGGGCGGTGTTGCCTTCCCGGAGAATCTTTTTGAGCGGCGAGAGAAAGCAGCTAAAGCCTCGTTTTTTGGCTATAGGCCAGACTTCTCGGTAAATTTCCTCAATCCAATCTCGTGCCAGAATAGTTCTGCCGTCTTGCCAGTGGGTGAGTTCGGCATCCAAACTTTGCCGGGATGCAGCAATTTCGTTGGCGTCTGTGAGGGCAACTAAGTCTGCGTTGCGGGTGGCCTCCGGTAAGGTGCACAGTTCTAACGGGTCTAAGCTGGGGTCTTCCATCATCTGCCAAATGCGAGCTTCTAGTAAGGCAGTGATGGCCAACAAAGCCAGAGGATTGACTTCGAGGTCGCAAATTCTCAGTTCGAGGCGGTTGAGACAGTAGGGGCGGCGATCGCCATTGGGCCGCACTGCAGACCACAAATGGCGGACGTTTTGCATGGTGCCGAGTTCTAGCTGTTCTTCAGTCCACTGGATGTAATGTCTGTGACTTTCAAACAGGGGGACGATGGCGGGAGTTTTGGGAAACAAACCCCACCGAGTGGAATGATAGCCCGTGACTTCGCCGTCGAGGAAGGGGGAAGAGGCGCTCAAAGCCAGGTACAGCGGTGCTTCGACCCGGGCGAGGCGGATGGCGCGCATCAGCAGTTCTGGTTGGGAGATGCCGATGTTGATGTGAATGCTGGCGGTGACGACTTTGGTGCCGTAGGTTTGCTCTATGTAGGTGTGGTAGGGATTGTTGGGATCGGAGCGGTAAAATCGATCGCTCCCCCCGAGAGACAAGGTACTTCCCGGCAGCAAGGTATAGTCGCCCAATTGTTTGAGATACTCGCGCAGCCGGACTCGCGGCTTGACTAAGGCGCACAGCAGGCGATCGTAGCTGCACAGCGGGGCGGTCGTGTACTCCACATTGCGGCTATCAGGCTCCCGCACAAATCCCTCTAGATCGGCAACTATGCGATCGGAGAGACCGACAACCTCACCTTCGGGAGTGCCGGTATACATTTCTACTTCAAAGCCTTTTGATAGCAGCACGTTTATTCCTCAGCTAAGTTGAGTGCTAGTTTCAAGTATCCCAAAAATTGACCTGTTCATACTATCTTCCACAAGGCAGAGTTGAAATTTTTCGCGGCTGGCACTGAAACCGGGTTTTTCGGCCCTAGCTTGTTTGAGCGTTTGTGTGTTAGTTGCGATCGGGCTGGCACGACAAATACTGCCATCGCCAAGAGTTTCCGAGGCGGTTTTAGACTCAGAAAGGCTGTTTGTTCGATCGCGGGCGTGTTTCATTCGGCATTCGCGATCGCACGTATGGTGAAGAGAACCCACCCTGCCTCAGACAGAAGTTAGAAAGCACTGCCTACTGCCTTCCTTCTAGCTTCTTCCTACTCCCCTCTTGCTTCTTCCTTCCACACCTCTTTTCTGCCTTGAGGGGTATAGCCGCAGATATATCTTTGGTGCGATTCTAAAAGATCACTCTGCAATATTTTTGAGCTATTATTAACCCCTGAAAATCCCTGTGAAAGAGCCAGAAAAAAACCCTCCCAATTTTTGGAATATGCTAAGCAATTTAGCCTTAGTTCGGTTTTTGCTTTTATTTGCTTCAGGTTGGGCTGGACTGCAACTTTTAGCTTACTTTGAAACTGCCGTCGCGGTTTTCACGATTGCTGCACTCGTGGCTTTTTTGCTCAACTATCCGGTGCGAACTCTCCAGAGATTTTTACCGCGAAGTTTAGCTGTCGCCTTCGTTGTCTTGCTCACCATTTTAGTTTTTGGCGGTCTCACCGTCACCGTAGGCGTCACTCTTTTATCTCAAGGGCAGCAATTAATTGACAGCATGACTGAATTTGTGAATGCTCTGGCGCCTCTGTCCGAGCGAATCGAAGCATTCCTGCGGGCTAGAAACCTGCAAGTTAACCTGCGAGTTATTGAGGAACAACTGCGAAATCAAGCTTTGGCGGGAGTTGTTTCGAGTATTGCTTTTTTACAAGTATTTTTAACCAATTTATTGAATTTAATATTAATTATGGTAGTGGCTTCTTTCATGTTACTTGATGGAGAGAGGCTGTGGGTGTTGGTTCTAAAATTTATACCTCGACACCTGCACAGGCGTTTAAGTTTAACAATAGAGCGAAACTTTTTAGGATTTTTTCAGGCACAAATTCTGTTAATGTTATTTTTGACCACAGCAAGCTTTGTAATTTTCCTGCTATTAGATGTGAGATTTCCTTTAATTTTAGCATTTATTATCGGATTATTTGATTTAGTTCCGGGAATCGGAGCGACGCTGGGAATTAGCTTAGTGTGTTTTATTGTATTGTCTCAAAATGTGTGGCTAGCTTTAAAAGTCTTGGCAGCTTGCATTGTTTTGCAGCAAATTCAAGACAACTTTATTCATCCGAGACTCATGCAAAATTCCCTTAACCTCAATCCGGTAGTGGTGTTTTTTGCACTGTTAGTAGGCGCGAGAGCAGCAGGACTTTTAGGCATATTTCTGGCTATTCCGCTAGCGGGAGTGATAGTTAGCTGGTTTGAAATTGAAGAAATGCAAGCGGAAGGTTAATTGAGGCAGCCATCCTATTTTATATCAAATCTGGCTGGAAAACCAAGTTTTAAGCAGCAGACTAGAACCCGAATGTCTAGAAAAACTCTCCTTTGCGTAACGCAAAACTAAAAATAAAGAGAAAAAAGCAACGTAGGGTGCACCGCTGCGTGCGCACCTTACTGCGTAAAGTCAATGAATAAATTGCAAGTCAGTAGGAAATCTGGCATTGCTGAATTAAGGGATGAAGCGATCGGTTACAGGGATATCACCAAACTTGAGGTAATGAATTAATAGACTCTTCGAGGGAGCCAGCATTTCTCCCTTGCTTGGAATAGGATAAAATTTTGCGGTGTAGACGAGCTAAATAATGACTGTCGCGCCTGTTCTCTCCTTGTACTCTGCTCATATAAGTTTGGCTCACAATCTGGTCGCCATTAGGAAGGAAATAAAGATAAACTGACCATCCATCAGTGACGTAAAAATAACAATGCCAATTACTAAAAATTTCCCATAAAGGTTGGAAAGTAACAGCATTATCATTTCCTAAGAAGATCGCCAAGATGCCAGAAGCAAAAATAGTCTACCGTTTTCCACAGCCAGATGCAAGTTTTTTTTTGAGCCGATAAAAGCTTCCCATTCATCGCCTCGAGCCGATATCAGGAATGTGTTCAGGTGTATAGGCATCTGGCAACAGTTTTTCCACTGCTTTTAGCCAAGTAATAATATAGCAATTCTTGCAGGAGTCGTAAATTTTTTACCCCACCCCAACCCTCCCCGCGAGTTCGGGGAGGGAGTAAGAAATTTACAAATGATTTAGGATGGCTATAGTTGTATAATGAACACGCAATGACCACGCTCAATTGCTCGGAGACCCATGCCATTGACATAGATTTTAAGACATTCACGTTTGAGTTGATAGCTATAGCCACGATTGGTTGTCGGTAGAGCAACTTTCATTGGGCGATCACAATTGCGGCAGAGGTAATGAAAGCTTGCCTCTTTTATGTCCCTTTTTACTGGTTCTCGCCGAGCAAGCAGTCTGGACATTCCATACTGATTAACCTCAATATCATCCTTTAATTATGCAACGCCGGAAATCTTTCTTCTTCTGATTCGGCAACATAAATGTAATCCCAGTCAAAGCGCAGAGCTTGAGCGTGGAGGCTGATGTCAAATCCGCAGTGAGTAACCATTTCTGTAGTAAAAGTTGCCATGATTAACTCCATAATTTTTTTGTAAGAAATCTCAGGCTTTTTAACGTAATAGGCGCGTCTGGCAAAAAATATTCTCTCATCTTTCGGCACAATTATGCCATTAATTTTGTGTACGTGTTGAATCGGCTTGATATAAGTTTCAATAAACTGCGACTGATTTTTTTGCAGTCTCGCTAATCTTTCATGTTGCAACCAGCTCATTTGAAACACAATTTTAATAAATTCAAAGCCCAAAATGTAGTTGAAAACATTGTTGCGTTCTTCTGTACTCAAGACGAAGCGGAGTGCAGATTCTAAATATTGGTCAGTTTTCCGGCACGCTTGTTGAGCTGAGTGGATATAAAATTGTTTTATATAGCTTCTTAAATCTGATTCATTTAATTCTTTTTTGACTCGAAATCTGATTAAATACTCTTTGACTCGGTGTAAAGTATCTACATCTTCAAACATTTTTGAAACTAAACCGTCGGCTGTGTAATCATCTAAAAATTCTGCTTGCAAGTCGGGAGTAGATGCGCACAATATGTAGCAGAGGGACAAGACATAGCGCCGCTGGTTCCAAGGCAAGCTTTGGGCCCAATCTTTAACTTCTAGAGGAAGTTTTTCCAGCACGATATCTGTGTGTCGGCGTTGAGCAAGGTCGGCATCTCTATTTTTTTCTGGAATCATTGCCTGAAACCTTTATCAGTAAGTAGACATATTACCATATCGCAGATGATGGGAGGGGGAAGCTGCGACGGAGGGTTACAAGCTATTGTATCTTATTTTGTTGCCATCTATCTAAAGATACATTCTGTGGGAAACAGGGCCTGTGATCTGTCTCACACTTTTGCGAATTTTAAATCACAAATGCTAGCTCTTGGCATTACATTATGGGCCGGCGAGTGTCACGCATAAAACTTATTCACTTCACCTGAGCAACAGCCGATTTTGTTGATGATTAAGTGGGGTAATTCCTAACTTTTTGTTAGTAATGATTCCTGAGGTCAATCATGAACTCGACTACAAGTATTTTCCCTGAAAATCATTGCCCAGACTTAACTTTTCGCGATCGCCTCGTGCAACCAGTGCCACAGTAACTCAATAGCATGGCAGTGCGAGATCCGCAAGTAGCTCGGGGGTGGTGCTAACTTATATCCGCACGGTGTCCTTTTGAGAGAGATATCCAGTTATTGGGACACCATCTTTTCCACATACCGCATCTGTGCAACCTGAATCCTGTGTATGAGGAATGAATGGGGTTGCGTTTTCCATCGCTCTCATTTTTGGCTAACCCCGCCCAAAAACAGATACAAGTTTCCGACAGGAGTCGTCAGCAACCCAAAATTTTCGACCCTAGTTCAAGATCCCAGATTTATCTGTGGAGTTAATTTAAAATCTAAAATCGACTGAGGTATGTGGGGAAGATGTAACACCGTACTGCTGATTGAGGGGTGTCATACCTCGATCGCCCATTGATATCAATTATTTATGGGGTGCGTCGCTCTGGTAGTTGCCAGAGCGCTAATTTAAGCCATAATCGTTGATAATATCAGTGGATACATCTAGATAGGAGCGGGCATCCATCGTGGCGGTTAAGCCAGAAATAACATCAAACGGTAGCAACAAAAACAATAATTATAAAAATAATTTAATAATATACTTTTGCTCAGGGAAATGAATATGTTTAACGCAACAGAACTGCTGATTGACGCTTGTGTAAATCTGCTGATTGAAGGCTACCGCCACACTTACGGGGGGTGCAAATCTGACTATGGCGAGATTATTGCTTGGGCGGCGAGCATGGCTTTAGAAAATATTGCTAATAGCGATGCTCTTTACCACAATGTCGAACACACTATTTTAGTGACTTTGGTGGGACAAGAAATTCTGCGTGGGAAGCACATCCGCGAAGGGGGTGTTTCCTGCGAAGATTGGCTGCATTTCCACATTGCTATGCTATGTCACGATATCGGGTATGTTAAAGGTGTTTGCCGGCAAGATAGAAAAGATTTGGGACTGTATGCGACGGGAATAGGCGACATGAAATTAACGCTGCCTCCGGGGGGGACTGATGCTAGTTTGACGCCTTATCATGTCGATCGGGGAAAAATGTTTATTGACGAGCGTTTTGGCGGTCACAAACTGATTGATGCTGAGCTGGTTAAGCATAATATTGAGTTGACTCGTTTCCCGGTTCCTGCGGATCAAGATTATCAAGATACTGTGAATTATCCGGGTTTAGTTCGCGCTGCTGATTTAATTGGTCAGTTGAGCGATCCGCGATATTTGCAAAAAATTGCCGCGCTGTTTTACGAGTTTGAGGAGACTGGCCAGAATAGGGTTTTGGGCTATCAGCACCCGGGGGAGTTGCGGGATGGTTATCCGAAGTTTTATTGGAATGTGGTTTATCGGTATGTGAAGGATGCGATCGGCTATTTGCAACTGACGCAGCAGGGGAAACAATTTGTTGCTAATCTGAGCGCAAATGTGTTCCGAGTGGAGCATTCTGAGGTGCGAGAGTCTGCAGTGGCTGTAGTTAGGTAGGGTTTGGGTAGATGTGGGGCGATCGCACGTGACGGATCAGATTATGTCCCCTGGATCGAGCATAATACAATTGGTTTGTAGTGAGGACTTCAGTCCTCATAAAACTCGCTCAGACGGACGTCCTCATTAAAAACCTATAGACTATTCAGCAATCCTGTTGATATTGCAGCGCTAAATCTTCGATGAGTTCCACCATGGCGCGAACCATAGGCATTTTAGTGAGAATTTCGATCCAATACCACTGTCCGTTAGGATTGAGTTCGATAAAGTAGAGGGTGTCATCCTCGTCACGAATGATATCGAATGCACCAAAATTTAAACCAAACTCGTCAAGCATTTGATGAAGTTTGTTGAGGTAGTCGATCGGCAAATTGTCGGGAACATGAACGAGTTTATCCGGTTCGGTGACGCGCCAATCTAAGGTTACATCTGAATCGTTGATATGTTTGGCATCAATGCGGCAGACAAAATCATGCTTACCGATTAATGTAACGCGATATTCTGCCTTCTTTTGAATGCGTTTTTGAAAAAAAACAGGCGCTAATCGAATGCTTTCTCGAAATGCTTCAAGTGTTTCTACATCAATGGGGCGAGTATAGCAAGCGTACTGTTTTTCATCATGTAAAAAACCCGAGTAGCGCATCGGTTTGACAATGCACTTTCCCTGTTGTGTCACAAAGTTGCAAGCAGCATCGTAGGAATTTGTGACGAGTGTTGGAGGGATAGTAATTCCCAGTTTTTGAGCAATGGGGATTTGGTTGATGCGATGGGATGGCAATCTAATCTTGTAGTAGTTATTGACCCACCTCGCTTTGGGATATAAGCCAGACAGAGAGTACATTAAAGATTCTGTTTCTTCTTGACAATACTTGATTGCCCAAGCATCATCAACTTCTGGAAACACTTGATAATTTTGTGGTTTGCGCCACCAAATCACGCCAATATCTTGAACTTCTTTCAAGGAGTCTTCAAAGGACAAAAAACTTTGACTGGGATTGCCAGAAGCTTGCCACGAGTAAGCATATTTGCTTTTTTTAATAAAACTTTCTGAATTCAATCGAATTGCTAGAATATTTGATTTTTGCAATTCGTTGATAACGACATCTGCATGAATGTCTGTCTCGGAAGTCACGATTAAAAGGTCAGTCATACTATTTTATATTTTAGATTTGAGATTGGAAATGATGGATTATGTATGGGTTTCGAGCTTGTATGCGGTTGGATTTTTTTTGAAACTGGTATCGCAATCAAACTAATTGAAATAATGTTGACAGTAAAAGACCTGTCATGCAAAAATTCATACAGGTCTTTCAAAAACATAAAGGGCGATCGAATTATTTCTTAGTAATTCAAAATTCTAGTCGTCCTCTTGCTGGTCGTCATCACTAGGTTCAAACTGAAAAATACTGGAGCCAGCACGAGTAGACCAGGAGCCGCTCATGGAGGTGATGTTAGAAGTCTGCGTGCTGGGATCGTAGCTAGATTGCTCTTGGGAGATGCTGTACTTGGGCGAGATGCTCAGGTGCATCATCAAAGGATTTGCTTTTTTGTCGAGAGCGAGTTGGGTAGTCGTCATAAGTTAGTTTCTTTGAGCGATGATTTGATATTCACAATGCTACAGCTTGCCAATTAATTTGTATAGTCGAAAAAGGTCGGATAAAGTCGTATAATATAAAAAGTTTTGATAAAGCTTTAATCGTTTTTGTATTCAAGGCGAAAATAGTCGGATCTAGACGGTTTTAGTTCGATCGCTCGGATATTGTGAGGAGGCGCGGGTGAACGTTCGAGAAGCACTGGCTTTTGCTGATGAAGTGGTCTTTGCGAAAACTGGCAAGCATTTAGATGATATGCAAGTTGGCGTGATTGAGGGCGTTTTGAAGCGGCAAAAGTACGGCGATATTGCCCAAGGGCTGAACTGTACGGAGGGTTATGCTAAAGATGTGGGCTACGAGCTATGGGAGTTGTTCTCTGATGCTTTTGGAGAAGAGGTTAATAAATTAAATTTGCGATCGGCACTAATTCGCAAGTCAATGATTAGCAACGTTAGTGGTGGCGTGATTAGTGACAATCATGTTGCTCGTGGTCATTTAATCGGATCGCTGAATGTCTGCACATCGCAGGAAGAGTCGCCTGAGTTTTTGCGGAGAAAGCGGCAGGCGAAAATAGAGGCGATCCAACGCTTGCAAGCAATAGGATTGAGCGACGAGCAAATCGCGCAATGCTTGGATCTGACGCTAGAAGAGATTCGACAAGTAGATTTGACACAATAGAAGATAGAGCAAGCGCTAATGGCTGATGGACTCCCCGGCTCAAGCTAGGATAGAGCATTCGATATCTAGTTTTGGTAACTCGCCCAATCCATTTTCCCAATGGGTTAAAATAATAGGTAAGTCATTTTAAAAGAGATTGACCATGAGATTCATTAACCCCAAAACCGATTTTGCCTTCAAAAAAATATTCGGTTCCAATCAAAGCAAACCAATCTTAATCAGTTTTCTGAATGCCATGATTTATGATGGTAATCCCACCATCGCTGATTTAGAAATTATCGACCCGTATTTAGCATCAAGAGTACAGTATCTCAAAGACTCTTACCTAGATGTCAAAGCCCGGCTTGCAGGAGGCGCAACTGTAATTATCGAGATGCAAGTTTTAAATGTAGAATCTTTTGCGAAACGGGTGGTTTACAATACTGCGAAAACTTACTCGACACAACTGATTCGCGGTGAAGGTTACTTTAAGTTAAAACCTGTAATTGCTTTGACAATTACTGATTTTGAAATGTTTGACAATGACCGAGAAGTAATTTCTCACTTTGTGTTCAAGGAGAAAAAGCGTTTATTTGATTATGTCGATCCAGAGATAGAACTGATCTTTATCGAGTTGCCAAAATTCAATAAACAATTGGATGAATTAGAAACTTTGACTGACAAGTGGGTTTATTTTATGAAAAATGCTCCCAGTTTGGAAGTGGTACCGGAAACAATGGAAACAGTCTCGGAAATACAGCAAGCCTTTGCTATTGCTAATGAAACTAACTTGAATCCAGAGGAGTTGGCAGATTTAGAAGCACGCGAAAGGTATATTCTGGATCAGCAGGGAATCTTGCGAAAGGGAATTGAAGAAGGACTCGCACAAGGGCGAGAAGAAGGCAGAGAAGAAGGCAGAGAAGAAGGACTCGCGCTAGGAATGAGAGAAAAGGCTCTAGAAATTGCTAGGCAACTTCTCAATGTCCTTGACAATCAAACCATTAGTCAAACTACTGGTTTGAGCGTTGAAGATATCCAAAACTTGCGGGAGGAATGAAAGGAAGGGAAAAAGTCCGATCGCACAATTAGTGCAGCTTTTCTCGTTACCAGGCTCAGCCTGGTAGCGCAGGTTTCTGAGGCTGTGGCTCTGTGATTGAGAATTACGCTAAATATTAACTCTCATCCACTTAATTTTCAAGGATGAGTCTGCCCTCTCTCTAAAGGAAGATTTCATTAAACGAGTAAATTCCGTATGATGCTGTAAAAGCCAGTCAGAGGGGAAAGCTATCTCCGACTCTCGCTCTGAATAACTGACTAATCTTAACTATATCAAAAAATACATCTCATGACACCAGTCACTCCCAATCAAACTTCCTCTCAGTACGAAGTTAGCGAACCCGAAGAAAAAATTGACTCTCTGGTAGAAGAAGTTAAGCCGGAAAGCGAGATCGATTTAGAATTCCTCTACACCAGAGACATTGAATTCCGCCAAGAAACAATTTATTTCCTTGTAGTCGATCGCTTTTACGACGGCGACCCCGAAAATAGCGAAGGTCCCAACCCAGAACTTTACGATCCAGAAGGCAAAGATTGGGGCAAATATTGGGGCGGCGACTTGCAGGGAGTTATCGACAAACTCGACTACTTAAAAGATATGGGTGTTACCGCAGTTTGGCTGACTCCACTGTTCGAGCAAGTAGAAGCATTATTTATCGAACAAGCAGCGATTCACGGCTACTGGATTAAAGATTTCAAGCGACTAAATCCCCGCTTTATTGCCAAAGGCGACAATCCTTCTATTAACCAAACACAAGAAAGTAAAGATACGGTATTTGACAAATTAGTATACGAGTTGCACCAGCGAAACATGAAACTCGTACTCGATATTGTCTGCAATCACAGCAACCCAGATTTTAGTGGCAAAAAAGGGGAACTGTACGACGACGGCGTAAAAATAGCTGACTTTAACGACGATAAAGATCACTGGTATCACCACTACGGCGAAGTCCAAAACTGGGAAGATGAATGGCAAGTCCAAAACTGCGAACTGTCGGGTTTAGCAACTTTCAACGAAAACAATATTGCATACCGCAATTACATTAAGTCAGCAATTAAACAATGGCTGGACAGAGGTGTTGATGCTTTGCGGGTTGATACAGTCAAGCATATGCCTATTTGGTTTTGGCAGGAATTTAATGCTGACATTTCAACACACAGACCTGATGTTTTCATTTTTGGCGAATGGATTTACAGCGACCCGAGAAACGAGCGTTCTGTGGAATTTGTCAACGAGTCAGGGATGACTATTTTAGATTTTGGTCTGTGCGTGGCAATTCGAGAAGTATTGGGAAAGGGTGCTGAAGCGGGATTTAGCTTAATCCAAGATGTACTGGATCTGGATTACCACTACTACGGGGCGACGGAGTTAATTACTTTTATTGACAACCACGATATGCCGAGGTTTCAGTCGTTGAATCCCGATCCAGAAATGCTGCGGTTAGCGATAGGTTTAATTATGACGACTCGCGGCATTCCCTGTATTTATTACGGCACTGAACAGTATCTGCATGATGATACAGAAGGGGGAAATGACCCTTACAACCGCCCGATGATGGAAAAGTGGGATACTGATTCGCCGATTTACCGAGATGTGCGGTTGCTGTCTGGATTGCGGCGGCTGAATCCAGCTATTTCGATGGGGAGTCAGTGGCAAAAATATTTAACTCCTGATGTTTATTGTTACGTGCGCCGCTATCGCGACTCTGTGGTGTTTGTAGCGCTGAATCGTGGCAATTCTGTTACACTTGAAGAGGTTGATACTGAGCTGCCTGATGGAGAGCATACTGAGGTTTTATCGCGCCGCAAGTTTGAAGTTAAAGATGGGAAGTTGTACAATTTAGAGTTGGGTTCCCGGGAAGTAATGATTTTTAGTCGCGTCGGAGAGCGAGTTAAGGCAAAAACTATCGTGCGGGCGCAGCTTAACAACGTTCAAACTCAGCCTGGAGAAAGAATTGTGGTGATTGGGGATTGTCCGGAACTGGGGAATTGGGATATTGGTAAGGGTTTCCCGTTGGAGTATATCAATACTAATACTTGGTTTGGGGAAATTCCTTTTAATGAAAGTGCCGGGAAGTTGATTTCTTATAAGTATGCGCTGCTACGGGAAGGACAGTCGCCACTGCGAGAAAATCTGGTTTGTCGCCGCTGGGTTTTAGTTTCGGAAGGGACTGTGAAATGGCGGGATAAGTGGGCGAGTGGACGGGAGTCTTAATAGTTTTGATGGGTTAAGCTGTTCGACATTCAAACTGCACTATTTGTGGGTCAGACCCCATACTGCAAGGGGTTGAGGCAATAAATTTAAATGACTAACAGCTTATAGCCTTTCTCAGAAAGATGAGGTACTCGCGGGAATAGGGCCTAGGGCATAGGGCCTAGGGCATAGGGCCTAGGGCATACCTCACTTTTTTGAGAACCGCTATAGTTTTGAGTGAGACCGTCCTGGATAAACCGGGTTTGATGAACGAAAATACTTCCTTAAGGCTTTCGATTATGTTTTAAAAACTCGGTTTATTTACTAGGTGTGTAACTGCTGTGAGATTTAATTTGTAACTGCAACTCATAATTTATTACTTTGTAAATATGACTTAGGTAACAAATATTTTGGCTTTTTATGTATAGCAGTAAGGTGTGCATTGTGCATGATCCGGACGTGATTTATAGTGCGCGGCCCGGCGCCCCCTCCGGAGGTGAGTTATGGTGCGCGGCCCGGCGCACCCTACAGTTTTATTAAAGCGATCGCAGCTTCTGGGCTAAAACATCGACATAAGGTTCGCTGCTGTGCTGGTTCACAACCTTTTCGTACCCCCGCTGGGCTTGAGATTCAGCTTCTTGAGGATTTTTTAGCAAATGGACGATCGCCTCGCGCAAACCTGCTGCATCTCCCACATCTACCACTTTGACAATACCCGGGGCCGCTAAATAATCGACCATACCTTGAGTCCGAGTAATGACGACCGGTCGCTTGCAGGCCATTGCTTCCAGCAAACCCTGCACTCCCGCAGCATATTTATTGTCCGCCAAACAAACTGCAATTACGTCTGCATCGCGGTAAAGCTGCACTAAATCGGGCCATTCGTAGAATTTGCGGGTCATATTTTCTGGCATAGTATCGGGGAAAGCTTGCGATAAAGCTTTGGCATCTTTAGAAAAACCGCTAATTTTTACGTCAACATCTAAGTCAGCAGTTGCTGCTGCTAGGAGTCGGTAGTCGCGCTTTTCTAATCCGACGCTAACAACCGTTTGCCGCTTTTTATCGCCAGAAACGGGGCCAGGTGTGAAAAACTGGGTGTCTGTCTGGTCTAGAAGCAGTAAGATGCGCGATTCAGGTATAGCTAAATAGCTGCGGAGGAAGTCAGTTTGAGGGCTGGCGCAGGCCATGAACACGTCAATTTTGTCGGCTAAACCAAATAGTTTGAGGGCGACGCGGCCGCGCGGCCGATCGATATTGTGGAAATGTACAAAAATTTTAGGGCGATTTGGCGATTGGCCACACACCGCCGCCACTGGAATCCCAATGTCCTCGCCGTTACAAAATATCACGTCGTCGCTGCTGACTTGCTCGGACAACTTGCGGGCGGCGGCCCAATGTTCGGGTTTAGAATAAATTTTCGATCGCAGCTTGTCGCTCAACGATATCGCTTCGCCATCCGGGGCGTGGACGGTGGCATTTAAGCGGTCTCTGAGGGCTCGCAGGACGTGGCGAGGGCATTTGCCGAGTTTTGCATCGCGGTCAATTCCATCTAGGTCTATTTTGCGACCTAATGCCAAATGGTATTTCAAAGTATTCTCCTTATAATCATGTTGGTGCTGGGACAAATTATCTAACCTCAGAAGATTCTATCCTCTGCTGTTGAAAGTGCTAGTGCGATCGGTCGGTCGATTTGAGATTTGAGATTTGAGATTTGAGATTTGACTCTACAGATGAATCTGGGGGGTTCTCCCTAATGTCTAAATTTTTGTGAGTTCCACCAATCCTGTCTGGGGCTTGTATCGCAACGGCGCTGATGGTTAGGAAACCGGGTTTCTTGACACCCGCGCGCAAATCCTGTACCAGTCAAAAACAGTGACACGCGCCGATCGATTCAAAGGACTTAAGCTTTTATGCTGAAGTTAGCTGAAGCATTTATTTTTAACCTCATGTATATTTCTCCAGAGCAAGACCAAAAAATTCGCTACACCCTGCGCGAGTGCGGTCAAGAAGCTTACAAACTCGCAGCCCAACCTTTTGAAGTTTCCGAGAAAGGGCCCAACGACTACGTGACGAGTATCGATCGCTACTTAGACCGACAACTATCGGCAGCATTTAGCGCTTTGTTTCCTGAAGACGGCAGGATCACGGAGGAAAATGCCGCCTCCAGAGCAGCTTACGGGGCTAATTACCAGCGCCTCTGGTGCATCGATCCCCTCGATGGGACTGAAGAATTTATTCGGGGAAAACTGCACTACGCTTCGATGGTGGGGCTGCTGCTTGAGGGGGAACCGATGGCCGGCTGGATCTACGCCCCGGCTTTTGACCAAATGTATTTTGGCGGCAAAGATTGGGGATTGTTCCAAACTGTGGGAGGGATGGCGCCGCAGCCGATCGCGCTGTGCAAACCCCCTGCCCCGACAGCGGAAAATTGTAAAATTATTCTCGGAGACAAAGACCAGAAAAACTACGCCCGGGCGATCGCCCAAAGCATCCCCGGAGCGGAATTTTACTCGCTCGGCAGCTTTGGCTTAAAAGTGATCGAAGTCATTCTCGGTCGAGCCGGTTTGTACCTTTATCTCAACGGCAGAGTTAAAGTGTGGGATACCGCCGGCCCTCTGGCTCTAGCAAAAGCAGCGGGATTGGTTTGTTGCGACTTGCAAGGTCAACCGCTGAGGTGGACTAAAGATGTGATCGAGCCGGAGACTCTGGCCCACACGCAGTCAATCGCGATCGGCTGGCCGGACTACATAGAACCTCTGTTGGGCAAAGTTCAACAGGCAGTGGCAGGCTTGTAAACCCGTTTAAGATTAAAGAATCTATCAATTTTACATGAAGCGCGCCTCTGCACCCTTATCATCAATTAAAGGAGCAACGGATTGTTTGTGTTCCCAAACATCGATCCTTCCCTAGCTGTTGGGTGTCGCCTAATTATATTTCCCACCTCCGCGAGTTTGCGTCAGGAACCTCAGCTATCAGGCGTGAGGCTTGGAAGAGTAATCTGACAAGCCATTCTGACGGGCCTTGCGTCTTAACTGACTACGTTTTTTGAGTCACGACACCGGAGAATGCGAAGCCAGTTTTCCGCTCTGTCGCTGAAGGTTAAATAGCCCTAAGGTCACTGGGGCAGTGCTTTCAGCCCAACAAGCTCACTAAACTAAGGCGCAGTACAGACGACCTGGCAGGTCGTCTCTTCTACCCCGAAAGGGAGGCTCGAAAGAGCAAAACACTATGCGTACAGGGCTGGGAAGTTTGAGGCGGTAATTGTCCCGCTGAAAGTGCAACACAAAAGCACACCGAGCCAACCAGTCCCAAGGCGGTAGTAATCAAAAAAAGACAATATAAAGCCGTCCTAGAAGGACGGAGTTTCTACCCATTTTTTTGATGAAGACAGAAGCTTTCAGTGAGCTATTCCCTCTATTTAAGGGTGCTAACCCAGAAACCTTGGGAGGGCTGCTATCAAATGCCGTCAAGCATGAGTATCCCCCGGGCCGAGCTGTGGTGATGGAGGATTCTTGGGGCAACGCGATTTACTTTGTCGTGTCTGGCTGGGTAAAAGTCCGGCGGTTGTCAGACGATCGAGCTGTATCAATGGCTATTTTAGGACGGGGTGCGTTCTTCGGCGAAATGGCAATTCTTGACGAATCTCCCCGATCAAATGACGTACTTGCTCTCTCGCCGGTGCGGCTGCTGAGCGTCACAGCTCAGCGATTTATCCAAACCCTGTTTAAAGACCCGCAATTGCACCACCGGATGCTGCAACTGATGGTGCGGCGGCTCCGCCAAACCAATCACCGCTATCAACTCCGAAACCGCCAGCCCGCGGTTAAACTAGCAAATACTTTAGTCGAGCTGGCAGAAAACTACGGTCAGAAAACTGCTGAGGGCAAAGATATCTTCAATATTCCTTATGAAGATTTAGCTGATGTGACAGATATCACCCTAGAGGAAACCAGCAAAATTATGGAAAAACTCGATAGTAAAGGTTGGATCAAAATCGATCCAGACCACCAAGCTATCCATTTGATCAACCTCAAGCACTTGATTAATTTGGCAAGTCAATGACTGATGTTACTTCTTTGGATGCCTCGTCCGCGGCCGGCAACCGTGAGGGGCAACTAACTGCACCGACAATTCACTATTCGGTGGCGATGCCCAATCCTGAATCCCACCTGTTTGAAGTGACTTTGCGCGTGCAAGGTTGGTCGGAGCCGGTTCTGGATTTAAAAATGCCTGTCTGGACCCCCGGTTCTTATTTGGTTCGAGAGTACGCCCGCCACCTGCAAGATTTTAGCTCGCTATCGGGCGATCGAGCTTTACCTTGGCGCAAGAAAAGCAAAAATCACTGGCAAATCGAGACCGATTCGGTGTCAGATATCACGGTTCGCTACCGCATTTTTGCCAACGAACTGACTGTGCGAACCAATCATTTAGACTCGACTCACGGTTATTTCAATCCAGCGGCTTTGTGCTTTTTCTTGCCCGGTTTTGAGCGCCACTGCTACACCGTGACGGTTGTGCCGCCTCAGCCCCAATGGCGCACCGTTACTACTTTGCCGCCTGTTTCTGACCAAAATCTTACTTTCGCGGCTGCGGATTTTGACACTCTCGTAGACAGTCCTTTTGAGATTGGCTATCACGAAGTGTACGAGTTTGAAGTGATGGGCAAACCCCACCAGCTAGTTGTTTGGGGAAAAGGCAATTTAGAACCCGAGCGGGCGATTGGAGACATCCAAAAAGTTATCGAAGTCGAGGCAAAAATGTTCGGCGGTTTGCCTTACGAACGCTATGTGTTTTTGCTGCATTTGTCCGGCTCGGGTTTTGGTGGTTTGGAACACAAGGAGTGCTGCACTCTCAACTATCCGCGTTTTAGTTTTCGGGCTAAGGAAAAGTATGAACGCTTTATTCAGTTGGTGGCTCACGAGTTTTTTCACCTCTGGAATGTTAAGCGCATTCGACCGAAAGCTCTGGAAGTATTTGACTACGAAAGAGAGAACTATACTCCTTCTTTATGGTTTTCTGAAGGCACGACCAGTTATTACGATTTGGTGATTCCTTTTCGAGCTGGTCTCTACAGCGTGAAAGGTTATTTCCAATGTATGGCTAAGGAAATCACTCGCTTGCAGACGACTCCGGGGCGGAGCGTGCAGCCTGTGAGCGAGTCGAGCTGGGATGCTTGGATTAAACTTTATCGCAGGGATGCTAACAGCGACAACTCGCAGATTTCCTATTATTTGAAAGGGGAAATAGTTTCGTTTTTGCTCGATTTGTTGATTCGAGCCAGACACGGCAATTCGCGATCGCTCGACGATGTGATGCGTTTGATGTGGCAGCAGTTTGGCAATGCTAATTCTGCCCAAAACGGCGATTTTGAACAGAAGTCGGGAACAGACGCCAAGCCGGCGCATCTGACATCAAACGGACAGTTAAATGCTCCCAAGCTGCCAGCAGAAATAGGCTTTACTCCCGAAGAGTTGCAAAGTGCGATCGAGTCCGTCGCCGGCATCGATTTGAGCGACTTTTTCGCGCGCTATATTGACGGCACAGAAGAGTTGCCTTACAACAAGTATCTGGAACCTTTCGGGCTGGAACTCATCGCAGGTGAAATTGACCAAACACCTCGCATCGGTTGGACGTTGGGGGCGGAAAACGGGCGGGAAATGGTTAAATTTGTCGAAGCTGAATCTCCGGCACAATTAGCCGGAATTGATGCTGGGGACGAGTTGCTGGCGATCGAAGGTTTTCGGGTAAATGCAGAACAAGCGGGCGAGAGACTAAAAGATTTCAAGCCTGGGGATATCGTCTCGGTGACAGTTTTTCACCAAGACGAACTGCGGACTTGTCGCGTTACTCTCGCCCCGCCGCGACCGACGCGTTACTCGATCGTGCCCGTGGAACAGCCGACTGCTATTCAGAAACAAAACTTTACTGGATGGCTGGGAGTTCCTCTATCGAAATTGTGAGATAAAGGAAGGGGAACGGGAAAGAAAAGACAAGAAGAAATTAAGCTCAATTCCCAATTCCCAATTCCCAATTCCCAATTCCCAATTCCCAATTCCCAATTCCCAATTTTGATTATGCAAACCCCACCTCCTCCATCAATTACGCCCCGCCAAATGAATCTGCTGAGAATTGTTGCTTCTATGGCCTGGGCTGACGGCGAACTCGCGACAGAAGAAGTTAATTTAATGCTCGATCGCTTTTGCAGTTTGTTTGCCCCAGATACCGACGGACAACAACTACAACAAGAACTGCGGGATTACATCATGCAAAATATCCCTCTTGACGAGTTGATCGACCAGCTAGAAACTCAAGATGAAAAAGAATTAGTCTTGCAACTCGGCTATGAAGTAATTTCCTCTAGTTCTCGCACTCCCGACGAACCAAAAATTAACGCTGAAGAAGCCGCAGCTTATCAAAAATTAGTGCAGTTGCTGAATCTTCCAGAGGATGCGGTCAAGCGTATTGAAGCAGAAGCATCGGCGGGAGGTACTTCGGAGGGAATTGTCGAGAAGCTGGCTCAAAAATTAGAACAGTTCATCAAAGGCTAGTTCGGGACTTGCGCGCGCTTGGCTTAGAAACCCGGTTTCTTCCTAGATTTCTCGTTAATAAACCTGGAATTTTTCCTAGAAACCGGGAATAAGCCCCCCATGCCTAAGTCTTGTTAGGTAAGTATCGGAATAATAATTTTATGAGCGCAACTATTTACAACTAAAACTGAAGGTAAATAAACCGGAGCGTGACTTTCTATTTGCCAGGATATAATAACAAATAAACACGGAAAAGTCGAGAATATTTTTCATCGCCGAGAACGGTAACAGAATTTGCGTGAAGCGAAGCTATCCCGCAGGGAATCGCCCGAACCGCGCTCCGGATTCCCCTTAATGATAATTAGGGAGTTAGGCGCCTAACTCCCTAATTGAGCTACGGATTTTAGGCGATAACTGAAAGTGAATTCAACCCGTCATTAGTGCGGTAACTTGCTGAGGGCGTGCCAAGTTCTATAACCGACAATTCCATCTTGCGGTAAAGCCTTGCTGATTTGCAATTGTCGCACTGCTACATCTGTCATCGTCCCGAAGAATCCGTCAACCGAACCGAAATAGTATCCATTGATTTTCAAGACATTCTGAACAATTTTAACAGCATTGCCAGAACTGCCCTTCATGACGATCGGCATATTCACAGGTGCACCAGAGTATAGTGCTTCCCAAGTTATAGAAGCCACAATCCCATCTTCTTTTAAAAAGACGCGGTGTTGATAGCCTTTGACGGCGTTTTGAACTTGGACGCTGAAGATACCGTCCATCGGGCCAAAATAATATCCCCAATGATATAGAACCCATTTGACATCTAAGAAGAGGGTGCAAGCCTTCTAATCATCAGCCTAATAAAACAAAGGTTGAGCTTGGCAGTCGCCGCTGTCAAACTTCTCTCAAAGTTCTTCACCAAAATTTTACATCTTTCCATCCAAG
>NZ_JANMZH010000108.1:0-1129 GCF_031383065.1 Microcoleus sp. OTE_8_concoct_300
CCGAAATGCTTCGCCCCTACGAATATATTTGCAAAAATGAGATGCACCCAGTTCGATCGTTCCTTATGACTGCATGATTCTCAAAAACACGCTGAATGGTTTGTGAAGCGGGAGTTTAATGTTCTAGTGGGGCGTCAAGAATCGGCTAGAAGCCTGTTCGACAAAACTAAAGACTAAGTATGTCTGTTTTGTGCACGCACACAAGCCGGCCCACAACAGGCACCTAACGATTAAAAAATTGCTTGACAGAGATTGACTAATATTATTTAATACTGTAAAATTCAAAGTTAAGGGCCGCAAGATTTAATAACTAAATGTGGCAAGGGGTCTCCTGTGAGCTCGATCGAGTTTAACAGGAGAGAACGTAAAAATCTTTGAATGATTAAAACTATATAGGCTACCCAATGAGACAACCTTTATTTGGTACGATCGCAACCGCGGCGATCGTCATAGGTACATCGGCTGTTGTATCCTTGCCGAGCCAAGCTCAAACCAGAAATCAATTCTACTGCGGGATTAGCGAAGGCAAACCCGCAACCATAGTCCGCACAGCATCCAGAGGAAACATACCCCTGATAGTTTGGAACAACGAAGCTTTCTCGACTTCAGGCTGGACTCCCAAAAAGCGCTGCGAGGAGGTATCTGCCAGATTCCAGCGGTTCAACGACAACGGACAGCTCAATTTCATGAGATCGGGGACGTTCAATGGCCAACAGTATTGTATCGATCGAGCCAAAGGCAGCGGCAATTGTTCCAGTGCCGCGGCAGTAGTGCTGACATTACCCCAGCGCAGTAATGGCAACCAGATTCTCGAACAATTGCTCGATACCCGCAACCGCGCTTCCAAGCAACCCCTTTACCTGAGCGGAGAAAAGCAGTTGGTAACGTACGAAAATGGCGACGCTAACGTCAATCTCAATTTGTTGCTCAACAACGAACCGCCAGACAACGAGCGTTTGTGGTAAAAGTAGCAAAGAAACTGCGAGCTGAACAAACATGGATTGGCGTTCACTGATTATGGCAACTTGTATTGGCGGCATCTCAATGATGCTGCCGGCACAACTTCCGCCTGCCAAAAATTCCTTAAAACAACTGCCAGTCGAAATGTCGCAACAGCGATTGCAGCAGC
>NZ_JANMZH010000168.1:0-1640 GCF_031383065.1 Microcoleus sp. OTE_8_concoct_300
CTCAAGTGCCATAATGCCACGCTTTTGTTTGCCAAAATATCAGCGCAGTAGTTTTGTGCTGATTCTAAAACTTTTTCGTAGTCTTTTAATAACCATATACCTAAATTTCTTCGATTATACATAATCTCGTTACAGGTTAAACTAGGTTGAAAATTAATCTCACTATCTAAGGCTTTTTCGTAAGCCTGGATTGCCAGATTATCTTGCCTTAACGTTCTGAATACTCTGCCGATGTTGAACCAGGCTTGAGTGTAGTTGGGATGAATTTCAATTGATTTTTGCAGGGCAACTAGAGCATCTTGATATTTTTGTAAATGCCACCAACTGACACCTTTGTTGTTCCAAGCTTCTGCCATATTTATATTAATATTAATAGCTCGTTCGGCGGAAGAGAGGGCTTCTTGGTATTGCCCCAACCCGATCGACGCACTGCTGTGTTGATTCCAAGCATAAGCAAGATTTTTATCTCCCCAGCTACCATCACCCTTCATCGCGCTATCGCAGGCGTAGAGTGCTTCTTTATAGTTTGCTAAGCGATTAAGTGTCGCGCAGCGATTGACTTGAGCTAAAGCAGATTTAGGATTGATTTGAATGGCTTTGTTATAAGAAGTTAGTGCTTTTTCATTCTGCCCCAACTTTTCAAAGAGAATTCCTTGGTGTGTCCAGGTAGTAGCATCGTTAGGATTAATAGCTAAAGCTTTTTCGTAAGAAGCGATCGCGTCTAATATTTTTCCTGCTCTTTCTTCCGCTATGGCACGGTTGGTAAAAGCTGGCGCAGGTAGTGCATTTACCGCGCGATTGCAAGCTGAAATTGCTTCTGACTGTCTCCCTAAATCTGATAGAGTGCTACAGCGTTCAACTTGGGCGAGCGCATTATCTGAATTAATACTTAAAGCTCGCTCGAACGATGTCAGGGCTGTTTCATCTTGTCCTAACTTTCTTTGCGCTAAACCTCTATTATACCAAGCAATCGATGGTGTTGCATTGCCCCAATTTCCATTTACTCGTAATGCTTTTTCGTGGGATGCGATCGCTTCATCATACTTACGCAATTGATATAATGCTTCGCCTCGACGAGACCAAGCAAGAGAATTTTTGGCATCAAATCGCAGTAAAAAATCATAGGAATTTACTGCTTCGGCGTATCGTTTAAGCTGCAAGAGGATATTGCTGCGACTCAACCAAATCTGGCGGTTTTTGCTTTTTGGTTTGAGGGAGATCGCTCGCTCGCAAGCTGCCAGTGCTTCCTCATAGTTTTGTTCATTTTCTAATACTTGACATTGGGCAACCCAGAAGTTAAAATCTTTTAAGTCAAAGTTGCCCGATCGCGCTTGAGATAGCAGTCGCCCGCTGAAGCGATCTGAATTATCCCACCTTGCCACCGATCGAGGTGCAGCCCAAAGACTTTGTTCCTGTAGCGACAGCATTATTGTTGCGGTTACGCAAATAAACCTGTATGAGGTACGCCTGTCAAGGACTATATTTATTCGATTACTAACAGTAAAAGCTAGGAATCGCAGTAGTTCAGGAGATATTTTAAACATCTAATATCTTAGCAAAATGCAGAAAATGAGAAATGTTTGCAAACAACTAGACTACAGCAGCTTTAAATTTATTCCAATAAAGTAATACATTTTTTA
>NZ_JANMZH010000183.1:0-5843 GCF_031383065.1 Microcoleus sp. OTE_8_concoct_300
AATTCGTAGACTAAATGAAACATTTGCTCTATTCTCCTACCTGATTATACCACAACCATGAGCAAACGTTGAAACGCTTTTTCAAGAAGTCTAATTAAAGCCGTCCTAAAAGGACGGGGCTTGCACCCAAATTTTCGGTCACGGTTTTTTCGGGTGCTTGGTGGGAAAGTGCGATCGCACAATCATTAATATCTTTCACAAAAATCAATATCCCCGCTCTGTGCTGATGGCGCAGCCTGCATGACCGGTCTGTGCTGATGGCGCACCCTACAGGGATCACATTAACCGATTTTCCATCATCAAAAAGGGTTGACTGTATTCCTACAGCCAACCCCGCGCATATTTATTTGTCCTGCGTTTGCTCAAACAGCAACACTACCTGGCAAGATTCGGGAACGTATAGCCGACACCGACTAACAATCCTACTTCAGCTCCGTCCACAAAACCAACATTCAGTCCCGCTGTTGCTGTTAAATTTGTCGTCAGCGGCACATCTACACCCCCCGAAATCAGGAAGCCCAAAGTACCGTCATCGCCGGTAGAAATTACCACGCCAGCACCTACATAAGGAGCAGCACTAATCACAAAATCCTCGCTGACTTCGACGGCCTCTTGAGATACAAAATCGAAGGTAACAGGAACTAGAAAAGCTAAGTCGTCGCGGAACAAAACAGTCGGTCTCACCGACAAATTGCTCGTCAAACCGATTTTGCTAATAATGGCAAATGAACCGTCGCCTAAGGCTGAATCTCCGCCAAAACCTAGATTGCCGCCAATACCGATGTAGCTGGGCCCAGAACGGGTAGCTCGGCCTGGTCGGATTTGAGTTCCTTGAGCCACTTTTTTAGTTGGTTCTGAGACAGTTGCCGGTTTTTCAGCAACTTTCGGTTTGTTTGTCAGAGCTGAGGCGGAAGTGCTGACAGGATTGCTCAACAATTCTTGTGCTGTTGTGGCTTCTTTTTCTTCCGTGGTTGCAGTCTGTTCAGAATTATTGATATCGGCAACAATTGAGGTAGGTCGATCGCTCTTTTTGGCAGTTTCGCTCGTTGACTGCACTTTGACGCCATTATCAGCAATCTTAGCGGTTTCTTCCGACTTTTGTGTCTCAGCAACAATGGAGGTATCTTGCTCCGTTTCTGTCCCAGCAATTTCCGATGTTGCTGCTTCCGATTTTTCCGGTGCAGCAATAGATACTGGCAAGTTGGCTGCCGGTTCAGAGGCTGCTGGCTCTGCCGCTGCTGTTAGTTCGCTCCAACTGATTGAATCAATTTTTGTATTACTAGCCGTTGTTTCTGCGTCGGGTTTAACTGCTGAAGTTGCCGCCGGCTCAGAAATTTGGTCAATATTTTGAGTAGCCATTGTTGCAGTTGTAGCGACATCGGGCAAGTGGCCCGTTTCAGCTTTCGCTGACAGGGTACTGCAACAAACAGCTAAAGCTGCAAGATTTATTAACGCGAAAGTAGACTTGGAAAATAGACTATTCATAAGAAACTCCTCAATGAACGGTGTGTTAAAAGTTTGACACTCTCCGACTACCAGGCGCGGGGATTCTTGGTTCAACGAAACCACTTAATCTAGAGTCCTTGGGTCATCTAGACTAGAGGTGGGATTCTCCCCAAGCGTTAATTCGGGTATGCCCTACCCTATTTGCATTGCTGCAAGTCCTGTTTAAGTTTGAAACAAATTTGTTTCAAAATACTGTTAGTCTAGCCCCTATAAATCTTTTAACCACTGCTAGGAAGAAACTAGAACAATGCAGTAGAACCGCAGAGATTTAATTGTCAAGGTTCAGTGCTTTGCCGTTTGACAGCAAGGTTTTTAGAGTGGTTGATTACCGCCACTATAATTAACAAGCCTAGCTTAAACCGACGACAATGGCAAGAACCAAAGTATACTACAACTTGCGGTTAACTGAAATTGAATGGGAGGAGTTAGTTGCTTATATTGAATAAAAAGCAGTTCTAGATGGACGGGGCTTTAAACCCAATTTCTTGGTAAGTGTTTGAGGGCGACCGTCGAGAGCTTTGCTAAAAAAAGACACAAATATGAGTTGTGTTGTTCCTAGATTTGCACTCTATCGTTGAAGAGTCAACTCTCAAGCTGATTAGATTCAAGAACCGACCGCGGGTTTAGAGGTTAATTTTAATTTACCGATCGAGCGGCTAAAAATCAATCCTAGGGATGATTTCACCCTGAATCCAGTTTAATTGAGGGGTCGATCGGGCGCCTCGCTTGCATTCTACAATACTGTACTTGAGCGCGCCCGGCAGCAGAACCCTCAAAATCCCGTTTTTGAGGGCGCACCGGCTCGAAACCAAGAGACAGCAAGCTTTCAAAACAGTTTTGGCAGCAGAGCCGTCCCAAGCAAGCGCAGTTGCACCAACGCGATCGGCTGCTGCAGGGTCCCTGACAAGTAATGTAGAATAATAGCATCTATCCGAGAAAGAGTTGTGGCTGGATCGTGTCAAAATTACTGAATATTATGAGAATTGGGTAAAATTTAGTGTTCTATTAGTAAAGTTTAGCCTTCGCTTTCGCTCAGGGTCTAACCATCTAACAACAGCACGCAACTCAACAAGTAAAAACAGACAAAGTATCTCATCTCAACCTGACTTTATGAGCAAAGTTCTAGTCATATTAGGCGAATTGAGCGATCGCGACATCGATTGGATGCTCGCCAACGGCACCCGCACCCAAGTTCCCCCCGGCACCACCCTGATCACCGAAGGTAAGCCCTTAGACGCCCTGTACATAGTTCTGGATGGAACTTTGAGCGTTTCTGTATCATCTTTGGGCGGCAAAGAAATTGGAACAATTATTTCCGGGGAAGTGTTGGGCGAAATGTCTTTTGTAGACGGGAGGCTTCCTTCTGCTAGCGTCACGGCAATTGAAGAGTGCCTCATTCTGTCAATTCCCAGGCGGCTGCTAACTGAAAAACTCGAGCAAGACGTGCTTTTTTCCCTGCGGTTTTATCGGGCGATTACCAAATTTCTCTCGTCGAGACTGCGGGGTACAGTCAAACGCTTCGGCGAAGATACTGATTATTTAATATATCAAGACCCCGACGACGAGCGCGCCATCCCGCAAAATTTGGAAAATCCAGATTTGGCTGAATCTAGATTTCAATGGCTGTTGCAGCGTTTGAAGGGGATTTGAAGTTCGGGAACTAGCAGTGTACGGGAGTTAACGGATGTTGAGGGGAGTTCGGCAACGGATTTGCTTGAGCGAGGATTTAACTAATGGATGTTGAACTTTGAGGGAAGAGGTTCGAGGGCAGAAGGAAAAAAATAAGATTATCC
The DNA here is from genome assembly GCF_031383065.1 of Microcoleus sp. OTE_8_concoct_300. Taxonomy (NCBI): domain Bacteria; kingdom Bacillati; phylum Cyanobacteriota; class Cyanophyceae; order Oscillatoriales; family Microcoleaceae; genus Microcoleus; species Microcoleus sp. OTE_8_concoct_300. The sequence goes on from NZ_JANMZH010000183.1 coordinate 3,300, forward strand.
CTTTTGTCTCTTTCTTCTTTTTCTACCAATGCCCCCTTAACAATTGGCAATTGGCAATTGGCAATTTCCAGTTACCAATTTCCAGTTACCAATTCCGAATTCCCAATTAGAAAACATATTTTTCAGCGACGCGCCAGTAGCGGGAAAAACGCTTCAAATCAATGTAACCCTCGTAGCGGACAAAGGGTTCGGGCGGTAAAACTTCTACAGGGATCGATCGCTTAATTTCCCGGCAAATATCGTGAAACCGAGGACTGGGACTTTCCGCAGTCACCACTTGATTTGCGCCGGATTCGATCGCAAAAGCGATAACTTCCGCAGCCACATCGCCCCGCCGAATAACTACCGGCAACTCCAGCAAACATTCGTAAATAAACACCATTCGTTTGAGACTCAACTGCCATTCATCAATGAGCGCATCATCCCAAACCCAGATGGCAGGCGCCTCTGGGTGCGCTTGAAAAGCGGGGCCTTCAGGACTCAAACAGTCGCCGTGCAGCCAAATAATCCGATCGTTCATAAATGGGGAATGGGGAATGGGGCATCGGGAATTGGGCATCGGGAATTGGGCATCGGGAATGGGGCATCGGGAATGGGGCATCGGGAATTGGTATTTGGTAACTAATGACAACAGTCAACAGTCAACAGTCAACAGTCAACAGTCAACAGTCAACAGTCAACCAATAAATTTTTAATTTTTGCGACCTTTTTGAGGGCGGTTCCAACTTTTAGAACCGCCGCTGCGATCGACCTTTTCTCCCGAAGGAAACAACTTGCCTTCCAAATATTCGTAAGTTCCCTCAAAATCGCATTGCCCGTACAGAGGACAATCGCGACAATAAACCGCCTTAGTATAACGCTCCAAATTTTCCCGATTAAAAAAATAAGGTTTGTGGCTAAAAGTGCTGGCTACCCACTGCCAAGAAAGATTGTTGCTTGCCGGATCTCCATCTAGCAAGTGTTGCAAAAACCAGCGAGCTCCGGCTTGCCAGCGCACGCGGCGCCAATGTACCAGATAAGCGGCAGTCCACATCCGCTGGTGGTTGTGCAAATAACCAGTTTCTTGCAACTCGCGGCTGAAACTGTCGATGCAAACCAAACCAGTAGTGCCCTCCACGACATCCTCCGGCAGAGTTTCGCTGTAATCTGAAGCAGTGTAACCAGTTTTGTAGGCTTCCCGGTCTTCCCAAATCCCCTTGCCCAATTCGGCGTACAGTCGCTGCCAATAATCCCGCCAGCCCAACTCGTTAACGAGTTTTACGGCCTCTTCTCGATACCGCACCTTCTCCAGCACGGCATCCCGGACTTCCGCAAGACTCAAAACACCGTAGCGCAAATAGGGCGACAAGCGCGTTACCGCACCGTTGAGGAAATTGCGGGTTGAGGCGTACTTGCCGGGGTCAACTTGTTGCAGGGCTGTCTCGGCTGCTTTGCGCCCGCCTAGGATCGGGGCTACACTGCTGTCCCGGGCGGCTGCTTCGGGGAACTGTTCGCGCACGTAGGTAATTAATTCGTCGCGGCTAGCAAATTCCCGCTCCATGTCCTGACTCATTGTTTTTTCTCAAGCGCCTGTTATTGTTTCTTAATGTTAAAGCTATTTGTTCGGGCGTGCCTGGTCGATCGCCCGTCGATTGCCATGAGATCCTGGTAACTCACATCTTGCACGTCAGCAACAGGCTTGCTGGCCTGTTCCACAAGAAAATTTATCTTTTGTGGAACAGGCCAGCAAGCCTGTTCATAAAAGGCTAATTGAGAATGGTGCAAGATCTCAGTGGTAACGTACAGTTTGCCCCAGCAGCAATTGATCGTCAGCCCGCAGCCAAAATTAGCATCAAAGTCAGTACACTCAGGGATAGATATAATAGCTGGCAAAAGTATAGTCATTTATAGACATGGGAGGCGTCAAGTCCCTCCCCCTTCACTTTTGCTTTAAGCGGATTAACCCGCATTGGCTGAACTACGCAGCTCTCTATCCCATTGCTGAACGCATTTGGGATTGCTTTTCTGAGGATGTTGTACGCGGCGTTCACATCGGAATTAATTAACTGACCAACCGATGTTTTGTACAAACCTCTTTTAATCCGCTTACCAGTAAACACAGGAGCTTTTTCTGTTTTCCCGTAGATAGGGATTGAATCTAAACCCAAAAAATTTGCGCGAGATGTGTAAGATTCTTCCTGTATAATTACATCGATTCCTAACAGCAGAGCTTTGTATTCCAACATCTCAATCAATCGAGAGTGAGGAATACTAACAAAGTTTTGGTTGGTTTGCTTCCCGAGATCACTTTCAGTTTTCCACTGCGAGTTCTTGCCAATTACTAGCGTCCCAATCTGCTTGGTGAGCAAAAGGTTAATAATTAGACGGCTAGCATGATGTAAGTAATTGTCAACTTTCTGATTGCGACAGCGAGTTAAGCGCTGAATCCGGGGTGATGTTTTGCGGTTCCCTGTTAACTGGGATTGCAATCTTGAAGAGCGCTTGTTGTAGAACTGGTTAATCGATTTCAATGGTCGCCCGTTAATCAACAAAGGGATAAATCCC
>NZ_JANMZH010000193.1:0-1782 GCF_031383065.1 Microcoleus sp. OTE_8_concoct_300
ATCACTCTTCAAACTCCTAGCTGTGCAAATCCCAAAGGCTGAACTACAAGTTATCTTTTCTGCATCAGAGTATCCGGTTTGGTCGCCCTACGAGGCAACGGAAGCTGCAAACATTCTGATGCAGATGATTCGGGATGACCAAGAGGCATCTACTCATGCCTAGTACGATCGAGTTTCCCTTTTCTGACGATGAAGCATTACCCACGATTCCCATCACTCTGAGTCATGCAGGCTTTTCTGTCTCCGCGAATGCACTGCTAGATACTGGGTCTGCGGTCAACCTATTACCTTATGACATAGGGCTGCAATTGGGTGCAATTTGGGAGGAACAAACTATCCGCTTGCCATTGGCTGGAAATCTTGCAAGAGTTGAGGCGCGGGGTGTATTTGTGCAGGTTCAAATTGGGAATCTGGAACCAGTTCGTCTAGCATTTGCCTGGGCAAAATCCTCTCAGGTACCCTTAATTCTTGGGCAAACGAACTTCTTTCGAGAATTTGATGTTTGTTTTCAGAGATCGCGATGCACGATCGAGATTATCCGCTTCTAATCAGCGTCGATGTCGATCGGTAAAAAAGAGAGGGGCGATCGCCGATCAATAAAAAAGTAAGGGGCGATCGAATCTTCACCCTACAAGTATCGCCTCCACACTCGTCATTGTCCACAACCCCCTACTTAATCACCTCTAGCAAGTTACTCTCCTAGAAAGTGTAAAATTAACGATTCTCAACACGCCTAAAAGTGACACTCTCCCCACTAGAACTAAAGGTATTTGCATCAATAATTGTTAACCGATCTGGCGTTGTACTACTTGCTGGATTATTTGGAGAGCCAGCAACGAAAGTAACAGAGAAAGAGCTTCCTTTAGAAACATTGCTTGGTATTGAGCCAAAGAATGTACGAGACCCAGACGGTACACATCTATCTCCCCCACTGTTTATTTTGGTTGCAACAAGGGAGTTACCATTAACTGTAATATTGATCTGCTCCGTGTGATTTGTCCCTCTGGGACACTGATAGCCTTTTGCAATCCATGTGCCAATGAACATCTTTCGCCAGTATTGTTCCCTGACTCTTGCTGTCCAGCCTTGACAGTTGTTTACTACCCCTCCATAGATACCATCATTTGGTGTGCGAAACTCACAACGGTTGGGAAGAACTGCTGTTCCGCCTGCCAAAACAATTCTAACTACATCAGGATCGTAACGTTCATTATCAATTGGAACAAAGTTGTCAACTCTGCTACCGTCGGCTTCTCGACCAGTTCTGATAGCTGCTTCAGAGTATCTGAATCTGCCTGTTGGGCCAAAACCTATGTTGTCCACAACTCTTCCATTGTTACAGAAAAATATTTGTTCATGAGCAATCTCAAGATTGAGTCTATCTCCAACAGGACTATTGGGACGATTTCCGTCACTTCCTCCTCTACCCCATGCTCCTTGAGAGAGAGGATGCTGAGCAAACACAACATATTGCCCACCTTGACCACAGATACGTTGTTCAGCTACCGATTGTGCTTGGGCTACCGCAGGAAAATAGAGCTGAGTCAGTATCCCTGTAATTCCTAAAAAAATAGGCAAATTTTTCATTGATATTATGTAGAGTAGAAATAAAACTAACGTCTCCACCAAATCATAGATATCATAGACCGATCGCACAAAACTGCAAAGCGAAAAAAGACGGAAAAAGACGGGCATTTCTAAAATTGCGATGCAAGGCGGATCAAGGCGGATAAAGACGGATAAAGTCGGGTATACTAACGATAGTTCTCCGACCCCCCTACT
>NZ_JANMZH010000223.1:0-16060 GCF_031383065.1 Microcoleus sp. OTE_8_concoct_300
GCATCTTGGTTTCCGAGAGTTTGCGTTAACGAGATGCGCCATCGCTTGCGAGCTAATATTGAAATAGGAGATGTCCCCGCTTTTTGGGAAGACCAACTTTTCCCACAAGCTGATGAAATTGTCAGGTTTAAAATAGGGACAGTAATATTTGAAGGTATTAATCCCGGTCAGCCGTGTCTCCTATCTACGGGAAATTATGCAGCGAAAGAAACTTATTCAAATTTTAAAAATATACTAACAGCCAAGCAGAAGCAAATCATGCCTGACTTGGTAAAGAGAGGGAATTTTAATCACTTTAGTCGGCTGATAGTTAAGACGCGAGTGCCACCTCAAGCTGCAGAAAAAATAGTACACATAGGCGACGAAGTGCAAATTCTGGGCGTCAGAAAATCCCTATTTAATAGCATTCCTGATTAGTTGTATGACACGAGTCTTATCAAGTCGGCGGCAACTCCAAAGTAAGCTGACCCAACACACCCGTTCTAAAATCGTTTAACATCTGCCGCGCCGTTCGTTCGACATCTCCTTTATACCTGTCTTTTGCTACCTCGTGCAAATAACCTTCACCATTACTAGAGGCTGTATCTAATTTGTAGCGGGATTTGAAACCAGATAGTGATATCAACGTGTCATCAGTCGCCTCCAGCCCTAGGAGCAAATCTACCATCGCTGCTGCTACTACCTGATTGTCGTAAGCTGCTTCGCCAATATCTTCGCAAATAGCTAATTTTATGGCATTTTCTTGATTGTTAATTCGGGTTGGGATGACTCCGGGGGCGTCTAATAATTCAATTTCCTCAGAAATGCGAATCCATCGGAGCGATTTAGTTACTCCAGCTCTGCGGGCACTGTCCACCACTCTCCGCCCTAACAGCCGATTAATTAAAGCAGATTTTCCGACATTTGGAAAGCCCATCACCACTGCACGGACTGGACGGGGCAGCATACCTCGATCGAACCTTCTTTTATTTAGCTGCACCCCAGCATTCTGCACGGCATTCGCCACATCATCTACTCCTTGACCGTGCTCGGCATTAGTAAAATACGCAGTTTCCCCCTGGGCCTCAAACCATGTTTCCCACGCCTCGCGCGATCGAGGCGTAATCATATCCATGCGGTTAATGACCAATACTCGCGCCTTGCCGCCCACCCAACTTGGCATTTGGGGGTGATAAGTAGCCAATGGAATGCGGGCATCTCGGACTTCGAGCACCACATCTACCCGCTTTAGCTGTTCTTTTAATGCCCGTTCAGCTTTGGCAATGTGACCGGGATACCATTGAATTTTCATTAGTTAGTTGACTGTTGACTGTTGACTGTTGACTGTTGACCGTTGTTAGTTATTGGTTAGTTGTTAGTTGACTGTTGATGGTTGACCGTTGTTAGTTGTTAGTTGTTAGTTGTCAGTTGTTAGTTGTTAGCGGTCAGTGGTCAGTTGTCAGTTGTTAGTGGTCAGTGATTTAATGACAACCGTCAACTGCCAACGGTCAACCGTCAACAGTCAACTGCCAACTGTCAACTGACAACTGCCAACTGCCAACTGACTAAGGCACAATCAAAACAGAACAAGGAGACAGATTGATCACCCGATTGGTAACGCTGTCAGACGCCCCATCATCGGTTAAACCCATCCCCCGACAGCCCATCACAATCAAATCGGCCCCAATTTCGTCAGCCACATCACAAATCGTGAAAGCCGGTTTGCCTTCTCGCTCAATGATTTCAGCTTCGATTCCCTGCTGGGAAAACATCGATTGGGCCTCAGACAGCAGTTTAGCGACTGCTTCCGGGGAACTCATCACCTCTCGCGCCGGGGAGTCGGCCTCCTCGGCTGGGGGTTCGACTACCGACAGAATAACTAAACGAGAAGCGTAGGTTTTCACAATATTGACAACCTTTTCCGCGGCTTCGCGGGCTTCTCGGCTTTGATCGACAGGAAATAAGACAGTCTTGAACATAGTGCGCATCTCCCGGACGCGGACTCCGATAAAATGTTTACGTTGAGCCAATCAGTGCCGTTTGTTTCATCTTCCGTTTTTTGTACGGACGCGGTTGAATGCGTCCGAGGCCCCAAGTGCAAGTGACCAGTGCCGCCATTTCAACGGAATTAGACAAAAACACCCATATTAGGAGGTTAATCCTGTGACCAAAAAAACTGTAGCAAATTTATCGGCATCGGACTTATCGGGCAAACGGGTATTGGTGCGGGCGGACTTTAACGTGCCGCTCGACAACGGCAATATCACCGATGATACTCGCATCCGGGCTGCTCTGCCGACAATTCAAGATTTAGCGTCCAAGGGTGCTAAGGTCATTTTGTGCAGCCACTTCGGGCGCCCCAAGGGCGTGACGGAGAAGTTGCGCTTAACCCCCGTTGCTGTGCGGCTGTCGGAATTGTTGGGCAAAGAGGTCAAAAAGACTGACGACTGCATCGGCGATGAAGTCGCTGCTACAGTCGCGGCGATGCAAGATGGCGATGTGCTTTTGCTAGAAAATGTGCGCTTCTACCCAGAGGAGGAGGCAAATGACCCAGAATTTGCTAAGAAGTTAGCTTCTGTGGCCGATTTGTATGTCAATGATGCTTTTGGTACGGCTCACCGGGCTCACGCTTCTACTGAGGGCGTTACTAAATATCTGAGTCCTTCTGTGGCTGGGTTTTTGATGGAGAAGGAACTGCAATATCTCGGCAGTGCGATCGACAATCCCCAGCGTCCTTTGGCTGCTATTATCGGCGGTTCTAAGGTTTCTAGCAAGATTGGAGTCATTGAAAAACTGCTGGAAAAGTGCGACAAACTACTGTTGGGCGGCGGCATGGTTTTCACGTTCTACAAGGCTCGCGGCTTGAAAGTTGGCAAGTCTTTGGTGGAAGATGACAAGCTGGAATTGGCTAAGTCTTTGGAAGCTAAGGCGAAGGAACGGGGAGTTACTTTTCTGTTACCTACTGATGTGGTAGTTGCTGATAAGTTTGATGCGGCGGCTAACACTGAAACTGTTTCTGTAGAAAGCATCCCGGAAGGTTGGATGGGTTTGGATATCGGCCCCGATTCAGTAAAAACTTTCCAAGATGCTTTGGCCGATTGCAAAACGGTAATCTGGAACGGGCCGATGGGCGTGTTTGAGATGAAGAAGTTTGCTGCTGGAACTGAAGGTATTGCTCATTCTTTGGCTGGACTTACTAAAACTGGTACTACCACAATTATCGGTGGTGGTGACTCGGTGGCGGCTGTGGAACAGTTGCATTTAGGCGAACAAATGAGCCACATTTCCACTGGTGGCGGTGCTAGTTTGGAACTGCTCGAAGGTAAGGAATTGCCGGGTGTTGCGGCTTTGGATGAGGCTTAATTAAGTTAAGTAGGGCGGGCTTAGCCCGCCTTGCTGGAAGCAGGTCTAAATCTTTGGCTGCGAATAGGTTTTTTGAAGATTTACCGCAGAGGGCGCAGAGAACGCAGAGCAAGAGAGAAGAGAGAAGGATATGGGTTTAAAGTCTACAGTTTGCTAGTATAATTAATCCGAAGTAGCAGTGAGGTTTGTTTGTGAAACTTAAACTCTTGGCAACTGTAACGGCAAGTTTAGCTTTGTTTTGGCTTGCAGCTCCCGTTAAAGCTCAAAATCCCGATCATGTCAGGCAATTGCTGGAAGCTAATGAGTGCGAGGGCTGTGATTTGAGAAATGCTGATTTGTTCAAGGCTAGCTTGTACAGAGCTAATTTAAGAGGAGCCGATTTAAGCGGAGCAAATCTCTATGAAGCTAATTTGTTGGAAGCGGATTTAAGTGGTGCTAATTTGTCTAATGCTAATTTAGTCAATGCCGAGATGTACGGAGCTGATTTGGACAGTGCTAATCTGCGGAATGCCGATTTGTCTAATGCTTTTTTGGGGCGAGCCAATCTGACGAGTGCTGATTTGCGCGGTGCTAAACTTTTTAATGCGAATCTGGGCGAAGCTTATCTGCTGCAAGCTAATTTGTCGAATGCGGATTTGAGGCGATCGCTGCTGTTTAGAGCTAATTTGAATCGGGCGAATTTCAGCGGGGCGGATATGTCTTTTGCTGACATACGCGATAGTAATTTGCAGAATGCTATTCTGTCAAATACCAGGCTTTCTAAGGCTCAATTGAGCGGTACAAATATCGATGCGGCTAATAACGTGCGGCAGGCTGATTTTGAACGTGCCAACTTTCGGGGTACGAATTTGGGGCCGGGGGTTTGCGTGATCACTACTTTTCCTGATTGTGTTTTGAATTTGGAATAATGTGCCTGCTGAGTGCGTCAGCCGCGATTAATTTGGCAGCTACGGGAGTTTTTGACCCCGCCCAAAAACGGATACAATCCCCCGACTTCTGTGGTGGAAAGATAAAAATTTTAGGCCCTTGTTCAAGCTCCCGGATTAATCGGTGGAGTAAATCTAAAATCTAAAATCTAAAATCTAAAATCGACTGTCGTGGAAAGATAAAAATTTTAGGCTCTAGTTCAAGCTCCCGGATTAATCGGTGGAGTAAATCTAAAATCTAAAATCTAAAATCTAAAATCGACTGACTGACTGGCTGGCGCACCCTAGGTTGAGATTCGAGCTAAGTTTGCGGTGGTTTGTATCCCTTTTCTAGGGCAAATCTCACAAGCTGGGCTCGATTTTCTAGCTGTAATTTGCTGAAAATGCTGCCTAAATGAGCTTGCACAGTCCGGGGGCTAATAAACAGCCGATCGCTAATTTGTTTGTTAGTATAACCCTGAATAACTTCCCAAAAAACTCTTTCCTCGGCTGGTGTTAAAGGCAAAGGTGCAGGTGCTGGCAATACTGCCATAGCTTTTGGCTCCACCGCGCTAGCGGTAGAAGTTTGAAGCAATCGCACAATCTCGGCGTGAATGCGGTGAGAGCGCTCTAACTGCGCCTTCACCTTAGCTAAGATTTCTTCAGACTGAAAAGGTTTTACCAGATAATCGTCAGCGCCGATCAAGTGACCTTCAACTTTTGACTCAATCTCGCCTTGACCTGACAAAAATATAAACGGCACCAACTGTCCCAAACGGGTAGTGCGTAAACGGCGACAAAACTCAAACCCGTCCATTTCCGGCATCATGACATCTGAAATGACCAAATCTGGGGGGGCATTTTCAAAAATCGAGAGCGCCTCAACCCCTGAATTAGCGCATTCCACCCGATATCCTTGACTTTCCAAGTACATTGCTAAGACTGTTTGACAGTCTGCTTCGTCGTCAACTACTAATATTCTTTCCATGAGAGGCTTGCACCAAATCCAGTTGGACAGTTCTTGAAACTGCGGCTCCCAAAGTAGGAACTTCAATGAGTTTACCTGCTGCAAGTCGATCAAAGCTCGCAATTTCAAGACGCCACAATTCCTCAAATAGTCCAATTACGGGCGCCGATCGCTACGCCTCTAATCGCTGATTCATTGGACAAAAGTGAAAAACGCATACATATACCCATCGTTGCGATGGATTGATTTACAGTATTTATGACGCACTGGGGTAATCTTGCCGAGTGGCGTTCTCATTTCAAAAACTCCCCTTTCTCTAACGGTCAGCCTGCCGACGTGAGTGCCTGCAAACTTCCCAGATGGGAGAATTGCACTTACCATGTCGCCAGTCCCAAACCCAAAAAACGTTTTGCACCGCGTTCTGTGCTTGATAGGAAATCCGTATTTATTGGTTGTACACATTTGACGACTGCCCCATCCTTTAGCTGCAATTAACAACGGTTGCTCGGTGAAAACTTGCAGCACTTCTACGTTCCCTACACAAGCTGCATCCAGCCAATGAGTTTTAGGTAGTCCTAAACGAGCCCGATTGTACTTTGTTCTACCTCCTGTTGAAACTTCTATTGGCAATCCTGTTTGTTTAAGTTGTTGGAACAATGCCCAGCGGGTTGAATTCACAGCAGTCGCATCTTTCAAAGGTTGTGAGGCCTGTTTCAAAATACGGGACAGGATGTCAGGCTTTTTGGACAAGAAATCCCGAATATCTTGATTGCCTTTGGCTTGGTTGCACCCACGGCAGGCTAGGGTAAGATTGGAAACGCGATTGCTTCCCCCTTTTGATTTTGGGTGGATATGTTCTACCTCAAAAGGTAAGTTTTCAACCCCGCAATAGGCGCACTTTCTCCCCCACTTCTCAAGCAAGTATTCTCTGACTTCATAGCCCGCAAGTTCACCTTGCTGATACTCCTTGCCGGATATTTCAGGGTTCTGCATTGCAAGTAGGTCAAACTTAACTAACTCTTGAGATATGCCTGTAATTGGGACATATCGACGGATGCGGTTGACCCAAGTCACGATGTTTTTTACCCGAGATTCTAAGCTTGGTGGCAACCATCCAGGCTTTCGAGTGCGGTTAAGAAAACGTGGTTTGCGGTAACGAGTTTTTCGGTTACGACGATTGCGACGAATGGCGCGACGTGATTCTAAGTCATTTTTTATTTGTTGTCCGCGATGGGTCAACTCAGCACCCCAGATAACTTTATCGCCGCGATTGATCGCCAGCCCAGTAGTTTTAGAACCTGGGTCAATTTTTAATTGAGTGGGTTGCTTTTTTTGATGAGAAACCGCATATTTCAGAATAATTGTGAACGGGTAACGGAGATACACAGCAGCTTGGGCTAGTTTTAACAATCGCCTTGCTTGTCGGGAGTGCTACTGGCTCAAGTGGTTGTTTGTTGGTGTCTAAAACGAATACAAAGTTAGACATTTTGTCCTCTGATTGCTCAGGTTATGTTTTCCTCGCCAATGTTTTGATGGCTTGTTGGGTTAGAGACACTGACTTAACCAAATACATCTGTTTAATCTCTAACGACAGAGCTACAGGCTGGAAAGCACCCGTAGGTGTCATCACCCTCAAAACGTAGTATTCAAGGTACTTAGGCTGGCTATTTGTCCAGTGTATGAACTAGCTGTCTAGTCTTGTCCACTGTTTGGTGAATAGCATAAAATGGGAAGAAGTTAAGGAATGTTGGGATCAAATTTCCTTCTTTTATTCCTCTCTCCACAAAAGCTACAACTTTTTATGATATAACGTCAACTTTTCTGCAGCAAATAGAAGGTAAAAGAAAGAATTTTTTTCTATTATACAGAAATCTTGGTGAGACTTACAGTATTCCTCGACCAGACATGGAAAGGTTTTTAGATTTTTCTGGTTCGGACTCAGGTACAAAAGGGACTACGCGAGCAGGTGCTGCTGGGGGCTGCGCGAACAAACGCGGGTCGGCAATCAACATACTTTCAATTATCGGTGCTGGTTCCGGGCGGCTGAACAGATATCCCTGCATGATATCGCACTGATGTTGTTTCAAAAAATCTAGTTCTGCTTCTGTTTCCACTCCCTCAGCAATTACTGTCATACTCAAACTGTGACCCAGTAAAATTACTGCTGTAGTAATAGCAGCATTTTGAGTATCTTCGTTGGCATTACGGACGAAAATTCGATCGATCTTTAAACTGTCAAAAGCAAATTGCTTGAGATATCCTAAAGTAGCGTAACCGGTGCCGAAGTCGTCAATAGCAATCCGAATTCCTAGAGCTTTAAGTTCGTTTAAAGTAGCGCCTGCTACGGTCGCATTTTCCACCAAAGCGCTTTCGGTCATTTCTAATTCTAAATTAGCAGGCTCCAAGCCTGTAGTTTCCAATATTTGCACGATTCGCGCCTTGAGTTCCGGGTCGGATAACTGCCGGGCCGACAAATTTACTGATATTCTAAAAGGCGAAAACCCCGCCGCCAGCCAACTAGCGGCTTGAGCGCAAGCTGAAAGCAGTACCCACTCGCCAATCTGAATAATTAAACCTGTTTCTTCTGCTAGGGGAATAAATTCTCCTGGAGAAATTATACCTCGATCGGGATTTTGCCAGCGCACTAAAGCTTCGGCGCCGATAACTTGGCCGGTAGCAATATTCACCTGTGGCTGATAATATACCTGAAACTCACCTTGTGCCAAAGCGTGGCGCAGCAAAGCTTCGAGAGCAAACTTTTCAGGAGAGAGGCTCGTAACCTTGGTCGAGTCGTTAACTAAATCTTTGAGTCTGGCTTCGGCTTGGCGAAGCGCAACTGTCAGCGGTTGAGTAATAGTTTGCCGTTTCAAGACGCGAGAAGCAATGGCTCCTAGCAATTCAGCCTTGGTAAACGGCTTTGTCAGGTAATCGTCGGCCCCCAATTCCATCCCCCGACGAAAATCGGTTTTGTCACTTTGAGCGGTGAGGAAAATAAATGGAATTGTTGCAGCTAGCGAGTTTTGCCGCAGAGTCCGTAACACGTCATAACCGTCGAGTTCTGGCATCTGCACATCGCACAAAATTAAATCAGGTATCTCCGAAAGTGCCATCTGCACTCCAACTCGACCGTTCTCGGCTGCAATGACCCGGTAGTTGTGAGATTCCAGGAGTTGCAGAAGAGTTTCCCGGATTAATTCGTCGTCTTCAATCACCAAAATTTTGAGCATGATAATTAGATAACAGATCGCACTATATATCTGAAACTGACTCACTCTAGCATACTCAAACTAGCGATTTATTAATTCGGCCAATTAGCCAATAAATGATTAGCCAAATGGCTGAATATTTCCCGTCGGTTCTTAAGTCACAATAAAAAAACTGTCAAAATTGGGAACGTTTCGAGATATTTCAAGAGCAGAAAACTGCGGCGCGAGACTCGTTTGATAAATTTTTATTACAAAATAACTGTAGTTTCTCATAAAAAAATGCCACCAACACTGTCACTGCGTTGATGGCGCTAATCACTCAGGCAATCTCTTATTTGATGTCCGGTTAATTGCTCATAATTAGCCCGGGTTTGTACTTAGGAGTTCAGGACTTACGCACTCCGACAAAGAAACCGGGTTTTTTACCTAATCTTCGAGTACGAACGAAGTAATTCGTAAAAAAACCCGGTTTCTGGGCCCCATGCGTAAGTCCTAGACTTTTGTTTTCTGTCGATGGATGCATCAGGACGCTGCCTCCTGCTCCCGCCCAAAAACGGATACTTGCGAACGACAACAGTCGTGGAGAGAGCAAAATTTTAGACTAAGGTTTAAGCTGCCAGATTCATCTGTGAAGTCAATCTCAAATCTCAAATCTCAAATCTCAAATCTACAATCGACTGACGGAGAACTTAATTATGGTTGTATAACCGGACATCATATTATGATGTGCCTTAATTCACAGGCTTAGTAGAATTCGCGCAAAACTTGGAATCTACAATTGCAGAAGTGATACTAACAGCCTGCATTGATGATGACGGAATTATCTGGTCTTGCGGAACTACCACTGTCTTTTTACAAACAAGCTCGCTACTGCCTACAGAGGCAAAGTTCCAAGCATAAAATTCGGGAGTGCTGACTGTCGCATTGGCCGGATGTAAACCTAGTGCAGTCACCAATACTAATCCCAAAGTCACTAAAGCTACGATCGCGAATCTCAGCATATTCTTTGTTTGAACCGGATAACTTACCTGATCGGTATTAGCTTATTATTGCCCGGGTGGATAGAGAGCGTCAATAGCAGTTATTCGGCCGTCAGCTTCAAGTCGTAAGCGATCGGCTCAGATGCTTGAGAAACTACCACGAATTCATAATAACCAGCATCATCCAGCAATCCAGACCAACTAAGCCCCTCTGCATCTTCCAGCAACGCTCGCGCGCCCTTTGTCCGCCCGGGAGTATAAATTGACAGTAGAGTAGATTGGCGCGGTGCTTGCAAATTCACGCGCAAAGTTTGATTTTGAGCGAACCGGGCAATGTAAGCTTTCCCTTCTCCGGGTTTGAGATTGCCTGTGAGGCTTTTGCTGTTCGATCGGCGGTCAAATTCAACGCTTTCGACAGTTGCTCCAGCTTGCAAAGATTCGAGGGCGTCAGCGGTAATTGCTTGCCAAATTTGTCCGATCGGCAAACCGATGATATTGCGATCGCGCGGCTGTTCTGGAAACCAATAAAAGAATTTAGCATCAGCCAAATCGTACAAAGCCCGACTGCTCAAATTCAGCTTGTTAACCTCAGTTTTCCAGCGATCGAGATCAGTGGTGTCGTAAGTACCCAACCGCGCTCTAGCGTCGCTGCTGAGGTTTTCCAGCTTATCGAGCAACTCGTCGCCGATTTTCTGCCACCTTTGGCGCCATTGGCGATCGTCATCGCCTTCTTTTAACAATCGTCCGCCCAATTCGGGGTATTTGGCATAGAAAGTTACGTCCACAAGGTTGACGTAACCGTTATAGAATCGATCGTCAATTTTGAGCTTTACAAAGCGAGCTTGCAAAGCATCTTCTTGCTGCTGCTTCGGGCTTGAAGGCTGGGAACCTTTCTGCACTTTTGATTGCAGATTTAACAAAGAATTGCCCGCCAACCAGCCAATTCCCCCCATACTTGAGAGCACCGCCACCACGAACAAAACCATTTTCCAAGCAGGCATCTTTTGCTGATTGCCAATAGCAGCAACTCGCACCGGAGTTCCCGGCAGTTTTGGCGCGGGGGCGGGCACGGGTATAGGCGAGAGATCCGGCGGTTGCGGGGGCCCAAAGTCCGGGGCTGGCGGCAAAGGTGGCTGTAAAGGCGGATTGCCGGAGAGAGCGAGCATTACCTCGCGAGCCGAGGAGTAACGCTGGCTCGGCTGTTGAGCAAGCATTTTATCCAGCACCAGGGACAAATTCGGAGACAGAGAACATTCCGCCCGCCAGTTCCAATGCAGCGTCTGGGTGTCGAGCAACTGATGCGGTTCCTTCCCCGTCAGCAACACTAAAACCGTGGCCGCCAGGGCGTACAAATCGCTGTGGGGAGAGACGATGCCCATCTGCATCTGTTCGAGGGGAGCGTAGCCGAGCTTGCCGATGCGAGTCGCGGGGGCGGGAGTGCCGTTAGCTTCAGCGAAAAGAGACTCTACGGTGGCGGCGACTTGTTTTACTCCGCCGAAGTCGATGAGCACTGGCATTCCGTCAGACAGCCGCAGAATCAGGTTGTCCGGGGAGATGTCACGGTGAAGCACTCCTAGAGAGTGAATGTATTCGAGCACGGGCAAAATCTGGATCAGCAGTTGATTGATTTCTGCTTCTATGAACCGCAAACCCTGACGCTTGCGGGCGTCGAGCAGAAAGCGGTAGGTTTGACCTGGCACGTAGTCTTGGACGAGAAATAGGTAGCCTCGATCGCTGATACTGACGCGGAAGAGTTCGCGGAAGCGCGGGATTTGATTGTGTTGCAGCTTGTAGAGCACTCCCGCTTCCCGCTCGAACAGTTCCTCAGATTTTTGTAAAGCGTAACTTCCCTGTACTTGGGGCGCAAATTCTTTTAAAACGCAGGGTTCGTTAAATCGGTGGGCGTCTTCAGCTAGGTAGGTGCGTCCGAAGCCTCCGTGTCCCAATTCGCGGACGATGCGGTAGTGATTGTTGAGAGTTATGCCGGGGTAGATGGGATTGTTCATTGGAACTTGCTGCGTCGGATTTTCACGCTTGACTGAGACTGGGAGTTTTGGGCGATCGCTGAATTAATCTTGACATAGTGTGTCAGTGTTGATTAGTCGATCGGCAGCTTTGTCATCACCTGCGGTTATTGTTAAAAAAGAAAGCGGTTTCCTGCTAGAGAAGTTTATCGACTGCGCCATTTTTTCGATCGACCTCAAAATGTGTTCAAATTTTTAGTACCCGAGCTAATGTGCCATCCGGTCGCGCCGGGCTACTAATTGACTCGCTTAGCGATCGAGGTGCAAAATACCCATTTTAAGGAGCAAATCATGCAGCCAGAACAGCGTCAGCGAGCAATTGGGGCGTTTGAAGAGTTTTTGAGGGCGCCGCTTGAGGAACCATTACAACAGCAGCAGAGTCGAGTTGCCGAATCCGGGGCGATCGCGCTTTTTCACAAAGTCGCTGCCACAGTACCAGCTTACCAGACTTTCCTAGCTGGACTCAACATCAATCCCGCCTCAATTCAAACCTTTGAAGACTTCCAAAAATTGCCCCTAATTACCAAAGAGAATTATTTACGCTGTCACCCGCTACCTCAGTTGTGCCGCCAGGGCAAATTAGAAACTTGTGATTTCATTGCTGTTTCATCGGGTTCGACAGGAAACCCGACATTTTGGCCGCGTTTTATCAGCGACGAGTTGCAAATGGCCACTCGTTTTGAACAAATATTTCACGACAGTTTTTACGCCGATACTCGCCGCACTTTAGCTGTCATTTGCTTTGCGTTGGGAACTTGGGTAGGCGGAATGTACTCGGCAAATTGCTGCCGCTATCTAGCGAGTAAGGGCTATCCAGTTACAGTTGTGACGCCTGGGAATAATAAGACTGAAATATTCCGAGTTGTGCAGGAACTTGGGGAGCATTTCGAGCAAGTAGTATTGTTGGGATATCCGCCGTTTATCAAGGATGTGATTGATAGCGGAATTGCTGGGGGTGTGGAGTGGCAAAAATACCGAATTAAGATGGTGTTTGCGGGGGAAGTGTTTAGCGAAGAATGGCGGAGTTTGGTGAGCGATCGCACTAATTCTGACAATCTATATTACAACTCTGCGAGCCTTTACGGTACTGCCGATGCGGGCATTTTGGGCAACGAGACACCGCTGAGCATTTGCATCCGCCGCTTTTTAGCAAACAATCCGGAAGCAGCACGCAATTTATTCGGGGAATCGCGGTTGCCAACGCTGATGCAGTACGATCCGAAAAGTCGCTTTTTTGAAGTGAATAATGACGGCACGCTGTTATTTTCTGGCGACAACGGCATCCCGCTAATACGCTATCACATCTCGGATAACGGCGGTTTAATTTGTTACGAAGCAATGCTCAATTTTTTGGCAGAATGGGGATTTAACCCTGTGGCGCATTTGCAGCAAGCAGCAGCTATGAAAGTTTCTGAGTTCCCTAGAGGAATTCGCTGCTTGCCCTTTGTCTATGTATTCGGGCGATCGCACTTTACCGTTTCCTACTTCGGTGCTAACATTTACCCGGAAAATGTCACCGTAGGTTTAGAAGTTCCCACCATTCGGGAATGGGTGACGGGAAAATTTGTACTGCAAGTCAAGGAAGATGCGGAGCAAAATCGGTTCTTATCGGTGGTTGTGGAATTAGCAGCGGGGGTGGAGGGCGACGAGGAGATGCAGCAAACGATCGCATCATCAATTCTCGCGCAATTGCGGCGGCTAAACAGCGAATTTGCTAATTACGTGCCGCCCGAATATCAGTTACCTGTGGTGACATTAACCGAGACGGGCGATGCGGAGTATTTTCCGATTGGGGTGAAGCACCGATACACGCGGCAATAAGTAGTTTGAATTGATGATCTATCAGTTTTCAAAAGTCTTGTGTTATTCTATAATTAGGGTGACATTTGATGGTTCAGATTAAAATATGCCAGCAAAAGACATCTACCACAATACTGTCAGAACAGCTCTAGAAAAAGACGGGTGGACGATAACAAAAGATCCGCTACCCTTAAAAATTGGCAAACGCACTCTCAACGTCGATTTGGGTGCAGAAAAACTATTTGCTGCCGAAAAGCAAGGTCGCAAAATTGCTGTAGAAGTAAAAAGTTTCGTGAGTGCTTCACCAGTTCATGACTTAGAAGAAGCTGTTGGACAGTATATTGTCTACGAAGATATTCTAGAGCGGTCGGAACCTGAACGGATCATATATCTGGCAATCCGTGCAGAAGTTTATGCACAAATTTTTTCTGAACCTATCGGGCAGGTTTTGTTAGAAAAAAAGAGATTTAAATTAATAGTTTTTGATTCGTTAAAGGAGACAATTGTCAGATGGATAGACTAGATGAATATCGCCGATTTATTCAGAAAATCTTAGAGAGTTATGCCCAGATTCCCTACCAATACGGAGAAATTAAAAGCAGCGTTATTATTGACCGCGAACAAAACAATTTTTTACTGATGCACGAAGGCTGGCAAGGGCCTCAAAGAATTCACGATTGTATCGTCCATGTGGAAATTATCGACGGCAAAATTTGGATTCAACAAGATGGTATAGAAACGGGAATTACCGCAGAACTTGTAGAATTAGGAGTGCCTAAAGACAAGATAGTTTTAGGGTTTCATCCGTATCACGTTCGGCAGCATACGGGATATGCGATCGCCTAAACCAGCTTACAATACAGGAAACAGGTTTTCATATCTGGGCCGAGGACTATTCTGAAAGCCCGATCGCGCTTTTTGCCGATCTCTATTCTCTTAATCTGCGTGAATCCGCGTCAATCCCTTGTCATCTGCGGTTAACAAATTCTCTTTTTTAAACCGCAGATACAGGCAGATAAACACAGATTAACGCAGATGAATTAGCCGGAATTGATCTAATGAGTCTTTAACTATTAGCAATTACCGCTTTATTTGCCGTCAGCTTCTCTGAGAGCAGCCAGAATTTCCGGTCGTTTCATGCGCGCATAGCCCCGAATTTTCCGGTCTTTGCCGATCGCCTTCAATCGCCTCAGCGAAAGAGTGTCGTAGTCTTCCTTTGGGGACGGAAACGGCAACTCCAACTGCAACTGCGGTAGCTGAGGTTTTTGCTGTGCCTTCGACTGGTTATTAGGCTGCTTCTTAGGCTGTGTTTTTGACTGGGTTTTCGGTTGTGCCTCTGGCTGTATTTCTGAGTGCGCCACTGCGGCTCCAAGTTGGCGGCGGAGCGTTTCGATTTGATTTTTCAGGTCTTTCTCTACGTCTTGGATCGCCTCGGAAACAAACTGATTAATTGTTTGAATTGTGCGTTCTAATTTTATTGAAAGCAGTTTTTCTAGTTCATCCAATTGTCTCAATGCACCTGCAAGGTTTACCTCAGAAATAACAGCAGATATCGGCGGATTATCGCTGCCTGATTGTGCAATTTTTTTAGCCATTTTATCTACCTTTTCATTAAATGTTTTTTCAACTTGTTCGAGCAAACGCTTAATCTGTTCTATGGGATCACGCTCAAACTGCTGGTCAGTTAGAGCTTTTACTTGCTTTTTTAGCAGCTCTTCATTTTTTTTAACAGATTTTTCTATTTCTTTTGTTAGACTTTCTACCTTTTTTTGAAATGATAGCTCAAATTGTTGCAGTAGAGTCTCAATTTGTGCAGTTTTCTGAGTCGGTTGCGGAGCTAAATGTTCCATTTCTGCTTGAGCAACAGCTACCTCGTCGTCGGTCATTTCAAATACCCAAGCCCACATTTGCTCGATGCCGAGTTCTTTAGCAAGAATACACCAATCTGAGCCGCAGACAACTTCATATTCTTCTTCATTGCTGTAAGCTTCAGTGGGGCGCACAATTAAAGGAATCAAGTTGCTGCCTTGCTCGATCAGACTTCTCCTGATAGCTTCGCGGCGTTCGCGGGGAATCTCCCCCCTCTGAGGCTCTGGTACTGCTATTTGGGAAGTGTAAATCTGACTGTGACTAATTGGCTTAATCCGCAAATATTCAACTATTCGGTTTTGATCGGACGATCGATCCATCTTGTTATAAGTCCCCTTTGGTCATTAAAATCTGGTGTTTGGGTGTTTGTGTTTATGTATATTTGCACTTTACAGCCTGCGTTTTAAGTGCTGCAGGACTAACCCAACAACTCTAACTGTAGGGTGCGATACAAACACCTTACCCAGACTGTGGTAAGTTAAAGGGTTTATTGACCTCAGTCTTCCAAGTCTGCGATCGAACTCGGTTATCTGGGGAGATATCGCCTTGCTGCTATACCTGTGCGGCTGGCTGTGCGGTGACAGCCCGGGCGATCGGCAAAAGTTACTGCAATTCCTAAAAAAAGCGGCTGTGATGAGTTTAACTGCCTACGGGACACCAATGATCCACTGCTTTACTCATCTTTACTTTTTTTGGCATCAGGGCGATCGGGCTGGCGTTGCGAGTTGCGATCGCAATTGCGATTTATACGAAAGCCAGCTTTAATATCCCCTTTATTCTTTAGTCTCAAGCGGGAGGGACGGAAGTTTGTGTATTAGACCTCTTGCAAAAATCCTTTTCATCAATTGATGGGACGGGCAAGATGCCCATCCCACAAGAGTTATTTTTTGTTGTGGGATGGGCATATTTCCCGTGCAATTTATTTTTTCAAGAGGTGTAATAAAACCGGTTTTTCAAAGAAATAGGG
>NZ_JANMZH010000247.1:0-1667 GCF_031383065.1 Microcoleus sp. OTE_8_concoct_300
TCGGCTGCTAACAACAGTGCAGTTGCAGTCGTAGGAACAGTAGTAATATTATTCCAACTTGTGCCATCTGTCGTATACTGCCAACTGCCGTTTGTTGTATCTAAATTTGTGAGGGCGATGCCTCTGGGACGCAGGGAAATGGCATCGTTGGGGTCGGTAATTTTAGTGCCGATAATCGCTGATATTAATGTGCCGCTGTTGTTGGTTTCATTAACATTAATGGCTGTTAAATTAGGCGTGCCGGAATTGTCGAGGACTGGGGAATTGTTGACGAGGACGCTGACAGTTGATGTGCTGGTACTGTAACCGTCGGTTGCTGTGTAGGAGAAGGTGTCAACACCGTTGAAAGTGGCGTTAGGAGTGTAGACAATGCTGCGTTTGGGGTCGATCGCGATCGTCCCGACATAATCATCCGCAATAGGTTTGAAAGTCAGATCTGCTGTACCGTTGCTGCTGTTCAACCGAGCAATATACCCGGCCGACTGCCCGCCGATATTGCTTAAAAAGCCGCCTACCACTAGGTTGTTGTTAGCATCGATCGCGATCGCGTCGATTGCAACACTCCCATTGGGGTCAAAAGTAGGATCTGCTGTGCCGTCGCTGCTGTTCAACCGAGCAATCAAATTGCGCGGTTGCCCGCCGATATTTCGAAAAATGCCCCCCACTACTAAGTTGCCGTTCGCATCGATCGCGATCTGCGCGACATACTCAGCCCCCGACGGACCAGGATTATTGGCATTGGCGTTAAAAGTAGAATCTACTGTGCCGTTGCTGCTGTTCAACCGGGCAATATAGTTGCGGGGTTGCCCGCCGATATTGGTGAAATTGCCACCTACTAATGGGATACCGTTAGCATCGATCGCGATCGCCAAGACGCGATCATTGGCATTTGGGTTAAAAGTAGGATCTGCCGTACCGTTGCTGCTGTTCAACCGGGCAATTCTGTTTCGCGGCTGCCCGCCGATATTGGTGAAATTGCCGCCTACTAATAGGTTACCGTTCGCATCGATCGCGATCGCCGAGACGCGATCATTGGCATTTGGGTTAAAAGTAGGATCTGCTATGCCGTCGCTGCTGTTCAACCGGGCAATTCTGTTTCGCGGCTGCCCGCCGATATTGGTGAAATTGCCACCTACTAAGGGATTGCCGTTAGCATCGATCGCGATCGTCCTGACAAAATCATTGGCATTTGGGTTAAAAGTAGGATCTGCCGTGCCGTCGCTGCTGTTCAACCGGGCAATATAGTTGCGGGGTTGCCCGCCGATATTGGTGAAATTGCCACCTACTAATGGATTGCCGTTAGCATCGATCGCGATCGTCCTGACATCAGCATCCGCATTGGGATTAAAAGTAGGATCTGCCGTACCGTCACTGCCATACAACCGGGCAATTTTGTTACGAGGCTGCCCGCCGATATTCCTAAAAAAGCCTCCTGTATAAATCCAGTCGTCAACAGTCACAGTGCCACCTGTTGGTTGAGTAACACTCTGCACTCTCAGTGCCTTTGTGCCGCCCGTATCATTGGTCAGGACTTTAATTTTAATATTAGGAGTGCCGACAGTTGCGATCGCACGATCGGGACTAGCAACAGGCAAATCATTAACAGCTATCCTGCCCAAACGAAAGGTAGCGCTTCCCTGGTCAGTATTGTCGCCAAAAAATAGGAA
>NZ_JANMZH010000249.1:0-1661 GCF_031383065.1 Microcoleus sp. OTE_8_concoct_300
TCGGCTGCTAACAACAGTGCAGTTGCAGTCGTAGGAACAGTAGTAATATTATTCCAACTTGTGCCATCTGTCGTATACTGCCAACTGCCGTTTGTTGTATCTAAATTTGTGAGGGCGATGCCTCTGGGACGCAGGGAAATGACATCGTTGGGGTCGGTAATTTTAGTGCCGATAATCGCTGATATTAATGTGCCGCTGTTGGTGGTTTCGTTGGCGTTAATTGCTGTTAAATTAAGCGTGCCGGAATTGTCGAGGACTGGGGAATTGTTGACGAGGACGCTGACAGTTGATGTGCTGGTACTGTAACCGTCGGTTGCTGTGTAGGAGAAGGTGTCAACACCGTTGAAAGTGTCGTTAGGAGTGTAGACAATGCTGCGTTTGGGGTCGATCGCGATCGCCCAGACCAAATTATCCGCATTGGGGTTGAAAGCAGAATCTGCCAACCCAGTGCTACTGTTCAACCGGGCAATTTTGTTCCGTGGCTGCCCGCCGATATTGGTGAAAGCGCCGCCTACTACTGGGTTGCCGTTAGCATCGATCGCGATCGCATAGACATAAGCAGTCGCTGGGAGATCACTCGCATTGGGATTAAAAGTAGGATCTGCCAATCCAGTGCTGCTGTTCAACCGGGCAATATAATTGCGCGGCTGCCCGCCGATATTGGCGAAAAAGCCACCTACTACTAGATTGTTATTAACATTGATCGCGATCGCCCTGACATAACTATCGGCATTGGGGTTAAAAGTAGCATCTACCGTGCCGTTGCTGCTGTTCAACCGGGCAATTCTGTTGCGCGGCTGCCCGCCGATATTGGTGAACTCGCCCCCGACTACTAGATTGTTATTAGCCTCGATCGCGATCGCATTGACCCAATTATTTGTATTTGGGTTAAAAGTAGCATCTGCCGTACCGTTGCTTCCGTTCAACCGGGCAATTCGGTTGCGAGGCTGCCCGCCGATATTGGTGAAATCACCCCCGACTACTGGGTTGTTGTTAGCATCGATCGCGATCACATAGACTGTACTATCTGCATTAGGGTTAAAAGTAGCATCTGCCGTGCCGTCGCTGCTGTTCAACCGGGCTATTCTGTTGCGGGGTTGCCCGCCGATATTCGTGAAATTTCCTCCTACAACTGGGTTGTTGTTAGCATCGATCGCGATCCCGTAGATTCTATCATTCGCATTGGGGTTAAAAGTAGGATCTGCCAACCCAGTGCTGCTGTTCAACCGGGCAATTCTGTTGCGTGGCTGCCCCCCGATATTCGTGAAATCTCCTCCTATTACTGGGTTGCCGTTGGCATCGATCGCAATCGCGTGGACCCAATTATCCGGATTGGGATTAAAAGTAGGATCTGCCGTGCCGTCGCTGCCGTACAAGCGGGCAATATTATTGCGCGGCTGCCCGCCGATATTGGTGAAAATTCCTGCTACATAAATCCAGTCGTCAACAGTAACAGTGCCGCCTGTTGGTTGAGTAACACTCTGCACTCTCAGTGCCTTTGTGCCGCCTGTATCGTTTTCCAGGACTTTAATTTTAATATTAGGAGTGCCGACAGTTGCGATCGCACGATCGGGACTAGCAACAGGCAAATCATTAACAGCTATCCTGCCCAAACGAAAGGTAGCGCTTCCCTGGTCAGTATTGTCGCCAAAAAATAGGAA
>NZ_JANMZH010000281.1:0-1219 GCF_031383065.1 Microcoleus sp. OTE_8_concoct_300
GAACTGCTGCTGTTCGGCGCGCACTTTTGCCATCACATCGGGATTTTGAGCTAGGAGAAGGCAAAAAGAGGCGATCGCCGAAGTCATAGTTTCGTGTCCCGCAAACAGCAGCAACAGCACTTGGTCTTTCAACTCCTCCAAACTCAAACAGTTTCCGTCATCGTCGATCGCCGAAATCAGCAAACTCAAAGCATCATTGTCGCCTGGAGTTCCTTGCTGGCGATCGCGAATAATCTTTTCAAGTTCTGCCAACAGCAGCTTTCTGCCATTTTTAGCTTTGCCAAACCGAGTAAAAGGCATATCTAAAGGAATAGAAAATAAACCATCCGAGAATGTTTCAAAATAATGTCCTAGCGCCGTTTCCGAACCATTATCAATCCCTACTAACAACTTAGCAGCCACATCAAAAGTATAATTTCTCAGTTCAGGATACCACGCGAACTCGCTCATTTGGGTCCATCTTTGCAAATAGCGCTGAGTGATATTTTCCATCCCGCCGATGTAGCCGGCCAAAGCTCGCGGTTGAAATGCTTGATATAGCAGCTTGCGCCGATTTTGGTGTTCGGAACCAGTTTGTAGCGCCAAGGAAAGCGGCCCTAAAAGCGCTTTCGTGCTGGGAGGCCAACTCACAACAAAATATTGGTTTTCGTTGCTTAAAACAAACAAATTCGCCTCTTGGCCGCACACAAACACGGTAGGCTGTCCGAAGATGCTGGTTTTGAAAATTGGCCCGTACTGCTGGTGGCGTTTTTTGGCGAATTGGGAATCTTGTAAAAAGTTGAGTGTATCGCCAATTAACGGCAAACCGAAAGTGCCTGGAGGTAATGCCATTTTAGATTTTAGAATTTGGATTTTAGATTTTAGAGTGTTAATATCATATCAAATTTATCGGACTTGCATTCCTCACTACAAACCAATTTAATTTTATCTTCTTTGAATCGGAACTTTGAGGATAAATTCAGTGCCTTTTCCTACCACCGACAAACAATTGATTTCACCTTTATGTTTTTCGACAATAATTGAATGGGAAATCGCCAAACCCATCCCTGTTCCAGAACCAATCGGTTTTGTAGTATAAAATGGGTCAAATATCCGCTGCTTGATTTGATCGGTGATACCTGCACCATTATCAGCAATTACGATCGTAGCAAAATTATCTTTTACCTTTGTACGAATGCCGATAATTCCCGGATTTTCGAGCGGTTCTTGTAAAGCGTCA
>NZ_JANMZH010000361.1:0-20473 GCF_031383065.1 Microcoleus sp. OTE_8_concoct_300
CGCCCGTCCTTTTTGGACGGGCGGGACGCCCATCCCACAAACTTGTGGAAGTTATTTAATTCTCATTCCTTAGGTAAACACACGATTGATGCAGCATTTGGACAGTTCAGAGCTATTCTTTCTTATGTGGGCAAGCAACGAGGTGTATATGTCGCCGAAGTTAACCACAAAGGAACGTCTCAAACCTGTCCCAATTGTCGCATTGTGGTCAGAAAAGAACTGGAAGATAGGTGGCATAGTTGCCCAGAATGCGGTTATGAAGCTGATAGAGATATAGCCTCAGCGCAGGAAATCTGCAACCGAGGCTATGAACAACTGAGTACCCAAGGACTTTGGGGGAAAGAAATTGGCTGTCAAGTCGGGCTGTCGGGGGCTTTTTGCCTAGATAAGTGGCGTAGGGCAGCAATATCCGGCAGCGATGTTGGAAGCCTACATCATAATCTTTGATTTGATGTAGGAGTAGTCACTCAGACTTACCCTTACTACTATCAATCTCGGGTACGCCGCAGCGCATTTTACTCATAATTAAGAACTAATAACTTAACAACTGCCAAGTTACATACCACAAATATCCCTAAAGTGACAGCCTGCCGCAGACATATATCTACAATTCCAACTGTAGGGGGATGCTTTAGCTCGTCAATAAGGGGATGCTTGCCATTGGGGGCATGAGTCTAAAACTATACATTGGTTAACTCGCGCCAAAGATCGCGCGCACCCACCCGTTAACGAGGAATATACTATGTATCAAAATTTGCCAATAAATCCACAACTGTATAACATCGGGTTCTGGCTCGCCCAAGTGCAAGTACAGGAGACTACTACAAACAGAGTAGAAGACGCAGCACTCCTCTATTCCGGGCCACAATTTTTTATCGCCTTGATAGCTGGAGTCGTGCTTGCCTGCGCTTTCCAACTGTTGCTAACAAATTTATCAGTAGCTGCAGGCCTTTCCTACATGGGACAATCCCATGACGACGGTGACCACCAGTCGGATAGTGGCAGTTCGCCAGTCCGCCACATCGGCCGAAAGGTAGGTACTTGGACGCTAATCACCGTCACCATCGCCTTATTCTTTGCTTGCTTGCTGGCAGTTAAGCTCAGCTTGATTAGCAGTCCCGGTTTAGGTGCGATCGTCGGTTTAGTCGTGTGGGCAACCTATTTCTCAATGCTCGTCTGGGTGAGCTCCACCACCGTCGGTTCCCTGATCGGTTCCGTCGTCAACACCGCGACATCAGGCTTTCAAGCGATTGTCGGCACCGCAGCCTCTGCCATCGGCGCCAAAGCAGCCAGCAACCAAGTCGTCGCCACAGCCAAAGCAGCAGCAGCAGCAGTGGGCCACGAACTCGGTAGCGCGATCGACCCCACAAGCTTGCGCGAAAACGTCGAAGATTACATCCAAAGCCTCAAACCGCCGGAATTAGACATCAAAGGGATGCGCAGCGAATTTGAAAAATTGCTCAACGATCCCCAACTCAAAGCAATTGCTGGCGAAAATTTGCCGAGTCTCGATCGGCAAACTCTCGTAGATTTAGTAAGTTCGCGATCGGACTTATCAAAACGCGACGTAAACCGCATTGTAGACCAACTCCAAGATGCTTGGAAACAAGTAGGAAAACAAGGGCAGCAATCAGACGGCATCGCCCAATTAGTAGACTATCTTAAATCTGCCAAACCCGGAGATTTGGTCTCAGATACACTAACAAGTAGGGTAGAAAAAGTCCTCGGTAATCTGGGCGGTCAAAATTCTGGACAAAGCCCGACCATGATGTCCCAAGCAACGACAATGGCAGTCAATGCTTTAATGGGAATAGTATTGGGTCGCACGGATATTTCCGACTTGGATGTGGAAAAAGTAGTCGGTCAGCTCAAAGCAGCTAAAGACAAAGTTAGCCTGCAAACTGATAAAATTACTGCTCAAGTAAAAGGCGAACCCCAAACTTACAGCCCAATTCGCGCCGACGTAGAAAACTACTTGCTCAATACTTATTCGTGGCAGATGAACCCGCAAGCGATCGAGCGCGAATTTCGTGATGTGCTCTACGATCCTACCGCAGATCCGGGAACTGTGCGCCGCGAATTAGAAAAACTAAAACAGGCGAATTTTGCGGAAATCCTGGCCAGCAGAGGCGTTTTTACCCAAGACAAAATTAAAGAAATTTCCCAGGAATTAGAAGCAATTAGACAGCGAGTTTTACAAACTGTGAGCTTTGCCGAAGAGCAAGAAAAAGCTCGCGATTTGCAGTGGCGGGTGGAAACTTATTTGAAGCTGACGGCGAAAGAGGAACTGACAGCAGCAGGTATCGGGAGCGATTTCAAAAAAATCTTAGAGGATTCCGACGCTAGTTACGAACAGTTGCGCGATCGCCTTGCTCCTTACTCCCACGACAGTTTCGTGCAAATTCTCAGAGGCCGCGACAACTTCGGAGTTCAGGAAGTAGAACATATTGTTCAAGAGTTGGAAAGGACGCGAGATGTAGTTTTAGCAGATGCTAAAGGTCTGCAAGAAGCAGCGCAAGTCCGAGTAGACAACCAGTGGCAAAGAGTACAAGAATACTTGCAGTCTACGGGCAAAGAAGAACTCAATCCCGAAGGCATCAAGCGCGATTTGAAAACGCTGCTGGACAACCCGGAGGCGGGAATGTGGGCTCTGAGATCTAGAGCTTCTAAGTTCGATCGCGATACTTTGGTAAAATTGCTATCTCAGCGGAAAGACCTCAGCGAAGACCAAGTAAATCAGCTGATCGACAGCGCCGAAGAAACTTGGCACAGCGCGCTGCAGGCGCCGCAAAAGTTGGCCCAAAAAGCTAAGGATCAGTACGACCAAAGCACCACCGCCCTTGCAGATTACCTGCGCAATACTGGCAAATCAGAACTCAATCCTGAAGGGATTAAGCGGGATTTGACAAAACTGCTGGAAAATCCCAAAGAAGGAGCTTTAGCGCTGCGCGGCCGCCTGTCTCAAGTCGATCGCGATACTTTGGTAAAACTGCTTTCTCAGAGACAAGATTTGAGCGAGGAACAAGTCAATCAAATTATCGACCAAGTGCAGGATACTCTTGGCTCGATTGTGAAAGCGCCGCGCCGTTTGGCAAAGCGGGTACAAACCCAAGTGCAGGATTTTCAGGGTGTTTTAGAAGATTATTTGCGCAATACGGGCAAGGATGAATTAAATCCCGAAGCCATCAAGCGCGACTTGCAACTGCTGCTACACGACCCGAAAGTCGGCGCTTACAGTTTGGGCGAGCGCCTGTCACACATCGATCGAGCTACAGTTGTTTCTCTGCTGTCTCAGCGGCCGGATATTTCTGAAGCAGAAGCCAATCGCATTGTCGATGGGATTTTGTCGGTGCGCGACGAGTTCGCACTGCAAATTCAGAAAATACAGGAGCGTATTCAGTCGGTAATTGACGGGATTCTCGGAAAAGTTCGGGATTACCTCAATTCCCTCGATCGCCCAGAACTAAACTACGAAGGCATTACGCGGGACGTGCGGAAGTTATTTGACGACCCGCAAGCCGGATTTGACGCTTTGCGCGATCGGCTGGGTCATTTCAACCGCGATACTTTAGTAGCACTAATCAGTTCCCGGGAGGACATTTCCGAAGCAGATGCCAACCGCTTGATCGACCAAATTGAAAGAAGCCGTAACAGCGTCTTGCAAAGAGCAGAACGCTTGCAGCAAGAGGCGCAGCTTCGCCTCGAAAGCATCAAAGTGCAAGCCGAAAAACAAGCCGAAGAAACCCGGAAAGCAGCAGAAGTTGCCTCTTGGTGGCTGTTTTTTACCGCTCTCACCTCGGCCGCAGCAGCAGCAGGCGCCGGTGCTTTAGCCGTCATCCGATAAAAAAGACTCAAGTTGCGATCGGATTGCAGATAGTGCCTGATGTGAGTTTATACTGAGATCAGGCACTAATGTCAGTAAAGGATTGTCTCGGGAGTGGGAACGGGTTTATTTAATTTGTTGGTACGATTTAAGGTTATTGGTAAACCCGCTCCTACCGATTTATTGAGGAGAGTGCCAACTGTGAATTTATACATCTTAGTTAGCAGTTTTGATTCCTTCAAAATAGAAAAGTGAAAAGCATCATTTTTTGATTTTATATTTTATTTCCGGATGTAAAGTCCAAGTCTGCGGATATTAATTGCCTCTGCTATAGCAAAAAATTTTTCCTCAGTTATCAACCTGGTTCAGGCTTCGACGCTTTCATTGGCTTTTCGACCCATTCCACAATTATTGCAAGGATTGCTATAGAACGACAAAAATCAAAAAAGCTCCTGGAATGAGAACCTTTTGGCGCGCCAAACTCGACGCGCCACTCCGCTGTCTCCTAAATATTTTTTAGGTATAGTAATAGTTAGGGTTCTCAACCCAGCACACCTGTTCCCTCAACCGCCCGGTACCCCTGGCAGCGTCAGTATCAAACGTAAACAGTTTTGAGTTCGATCGCCCGTTTCTTTTGAAAAGGCCGATCGTCATGTCATAACTTGTAGGTTATAGGTTGTGCATAATAGGAAACTAAAGCCGTCAAAATACTACACTGACTGTAGGGGGCAAAATACCGCATACCTTGGAAATACCAAGGGCTTTACTTTCGTCAGCCCAGAACAGTCAAAACACGCAGGCCTTGCGATCGCCAATGCTAAACAACCTACGTCTCAAACCTCTCCGGGCTAGTTGCCTAGTAGCACCGTGAGGAGGGCGACGCCATGCAACTCCGAAAAAAAACACTATTAATCATCGGTGCAGCGCTGATCAGCCTGATTATGGTTCTCTATGCGACTGCATCAACCATTTTGCTGCACGATTTTCACAACCTGGAGGCACAGTACGTCCGCCAGGATGTTGCCCGGGCTTTGGACGCATTAGATGAGGAATTGTCGAGTTTAAACACCAGCGCCCAAGATTACGCCGAGTGGGACGATACTTATTCTTTTGTCAATACACCGGACGAAAACTTTGTCAAGTCAAATTTCGTCGATTCGACATTTGTTTACTTGAGACTAAACTTATTAGTGCTGCTGGACTCCAGCGGTAACACGAGATTCAGCAAAGGTTTCGACCTTGCATCCCAAACCGAAATCCCGATTCCCGAAAGCTTAAAACAGCACTTGACAGAGGCGCTGCTAGACTCCTCGACATTAGGAGGATCTCGCCGCGCGGCCAAAACAGCCGTCCTCAACTTGCCAGAAGGCACGGTGCTGATTGCTTCAAGGCCGATATTCAACAGCAACGCCGAAGGCCCGGCGCGCGGGACGCTAATCCTGGGACGCTACCTCGACAGCAGCGAAATCGCTTTACTTTCAGAACGGATTCACCTGTCAGTGGATTTTACATTGCCGAGTTTAGATTTTAAAGTGGGAGCCGGGAACTACTCCGGGCCCGGCGCCAAGGCGATGGCTCGATCTAAACAGGATTTGGAAAAGATCAAACTCAAAATTTCCAACCTCAAATCAGTAGAAATTTTAGTGGAGCCGCTCAGCGATACCTTAGTCGCAGGATACGCCCTGATTCGTGACATCCACGGCAACCTAGCGCTGCAGGTGCGAGTAGAGACAGAGCGCATCATCTACCGCCAAGGTCAGGCTACCTTGCAGCTGTTTACCTTATCAACACTGGGAGTAGGTTTAATATTTAGCGCGCTCACCCTGCTGTTGCTAGAAAAATTAGTCTTGGCGAGATTGGCTTCCTTGAGCACCAGCGTCAGCAACATCGCAGCCAACGGTGACCGAGACTTGCGGGTTCATATGGCCGGAGGAGATGAACTCGCAAGCTTAGCCGACACCATCAACCTCATGCTAGAAGCATTGAGCAATTCTCAAGTCGAGCGTAATGAAACAGAAGACCGCTATCGGTTGATGGCAGACAACTCAACCGACATGATCACCAGACACGACCCCGAAGGCATATTTATTTACGTCTCGCCCGCCAGCCGCGCTTTGCTGGGATACGAACCTTCGGAACTCGTCGGCCGCGTCCCCAACGATTATTTTCACCCCGACGATTTAGAAACCATCGCCAAAGCTCACTCGAAAGTCCTGGCACTCCCAGTTACTTACACCGTCAGCTACCGCATCCGCCACAAAGATGGCCAATACATTTGGTTTGAAACCACCAGCCGCACAATCCGCGATCCCCAAACCGGCGCCGTGCAAGAAATTATCGGCATTTCCCGCGACATCACTGTGCGTAAGCAAACAGAACAAGAACTGCGAGAAAGCGAAGCTGCAATTAAAGCTTTGTACCAAGTGACTTCTGCTCCCCGTACAGACCCCCTCAACCACCTTTCTACCTTTGATTTGCGCCTCCAAGAACTGCTGGCAATGGGATGCCGGCATTTAGGCCTGTCCACGGGAATTTTGTCCTGCATTCAAGGCGACAACTATCAAATAAGGGCTGTTGAGTGTCCCGACGGGTCGATCGTCAAAGAACAAATCTACGATCTGGAAAAAACCTTCTGCGTGGCTACGGCAATGGCAAAAGAACCGATCTACTTTGAGTCGGTGAGATTTTCGGGTTTGTCCTTCAACACGGACGATCCAGCCTTCCAAATCGAAGCTTACATGGGCATTCCCGTCACGGTGTCAGGTGAAGTTTACGGCACTCTGTGCTTCTTTTCTCCGACTCCTGTGACAGAACCCTTCCGAGTTGTAGACAGAGAGTTGGTGAAACTGATGGCTCAGTGGGTGGGAAGCGAACTCGAACGCCAGCAAACAGACTTAGATTTGGCAAAAGCTCGCGATCAAGCACTGGCGGCTACTAGAGCCAAAAGCGAATTTTTAGCCACCATGAGCCACGAAATTCGCACTCCGATGAATGGAGTCATCGGCATGACCGGTTTGCTCCTGGATACCCGCTTAACTCGGGAACAGCGCGATTTTGTAGAAACTATCCGCAGCAGCGGCGATGCCTTGCTGACGCTGATTAACGATATTCTAGATTTCTCGAAAATTGAGTCGGGCAAATTGGACTTGGAGGAACATCCGTTTGATATCCGCACTTGCATTGAGGAATCTCTAGACTTGGTAGCTGCTAAGGCTGCACAAAAAAACCTGGAAGTGGGTTACTTGATCGATCGTGCAGTACCAGCAACGGCGATCGGCGACAGCACCCGCTTGAGGCAAATTTTAATCAACTTGCTCAGCAATGCTGTGAAATTTACCGAAGCTGGAGAAGTGGTGGTTTCGGTGACTGCCAAAAAGATTTCAGTGCCGACGGCCACCAACGCTAAAGAACCGCCAGCAATTAATGGCGAACCGCTAGCAATTAACCAAACATACGAAATACAATTTGCGGTTAAAGATACCGGTATCGGCATTCCGAGCTCTCGCATGGATCGGCTATTTAAATCTTTCAGCCAGGTAGATTCTTCAACGAGCCGGCAGTATGGCGGTACCGGATTAGGTTTGGCAATTAGTAAGCGTTTGGCCGAAATGATGGGCGGCAGGATGTGGGTGGAAAGTATGGGTAATCTGGCGGGTAATCCTCCCGCAGATTTTAAATCGGCAGTTTTTGATTTGGGATGGGGAGAATCTTGCGAAATTGCCGAAAAATATAGCTCTAGCAAATCTGTACTCAGCAACAAGCCGATCGGGCAAAATGCCAAATCCGTTGGCTCTACTTTTTATTTCAGCACGATCGTTTCTGGCTGCAACAGTTCCTTGCCAGCTAACTTGAGCAATTCTCACCCAGAATTAGCTGGCAAGCGAGTCTTAATTGTCGATGACAATGCTACCAACCGCCAAATTTTGACTCTCCAAGCTCAATCTTGGGGAATGGTGCCTAGGGCTTCAGCTTCGGCTCGTTTGGCTTTAGATTGGCTCGCTGCTAAAGAGGTGTTTGACTTGGCAGTTTTGGATATGCAAATGCCGGAAATGGACGGGTTGGCTTTAGCTGCCCAAATTCGCCGATATCCAGATTGCCAAAAGTTGCCGTTAGTCATGCTAACTTCGATCGGCAGGCAAGAAATTAACTCTGCAGCTATTGAGGCGGATTTTGCCGCTTTTTTGAATAAACCGATCAAACAATCTCAGCTTTACAATGTTTTAATCAATATTTTTGGGGAAGAGACAACAGAATTTAGAGGGCAGCGCACCAGCGGGCCTTTCTTGCAAAGCATACCCCTCCTGGCCGAGAAGTTACCCCTGCGGATTCTGTTGGCTGACGATCATTTGGTGAATCAGAAGGTGGCTTTGCAAATTTTGCAGCGGATGGGGTATCGTGCGGATGTGGCGGGAAACGGTCTCGAAGTGCTAGAAGCTTTGCGCCGCCAGCCTTACGATGTGGTGCTGATGGATGTGCAAATGCCGGAAATGGACGGACTGGAAGCTACTCGCCGCATCCGATCGCAATTTTCAGGAGATTTAACCTTAGAAAATCCCAGTGGAGAATCAGAAGTTTCCGCAACTGATGAGCAATCTCAAAATCGAAAATCCCAAATCGAAAATCCCAAATTGACTGACGAGGAATCTCAAAATCGAAAATCCCAAATCGAAAATCCCCCATTGACAGACGAGGAATCTAACAATCGAAAATCGAAAATCGAAAATCGAAAATCGACTGAGGAATCTAACAATCGAAAATCGAAAATCGAAAATCGAAAATCGACGAGGCCTTGGATTGTGGCGATGACGGCAAATGCGATGCAAGGCGATCGCGAAGAGTGTATGGCGGCAGGGATGGACGACTATTTGAGCAAGCCGATCGCAATTGAGCAGTTGGTGCGAGCTTTGAGCGCGTGTAAATCTCGCTCGAATGGGGAGTTCGAGATCCCGCAGCCGATTGTTTGTTTGAACTCACAGCCCGAACAGATTGAAGTAACAAGTGAATTAGAAGTGGGATCGAATGGGGCTGTTGCGGGAAATCCACAACTGACAATTCCCTATTCGCCCGCCGTCGTCGGGTGGGGTGCATCAAATCTCGATCAGGCTTTGTCAGTGAACGGCGCTTCCCTGAGTGCCAAGATTATAGAGGAACTGCGAGAAGTGGAAGCTTTGGACGAGGTGATAGAGATTTACCTCGAAACAGCTCCCGAACTGCTGCGAGGCATCTCTATAGCCCTGGGCAACGCCGATCCGCTGGCTTTGCGGCGATCGGCTCACTCTTTGAAGTCGATTAGCGGTACTCTCGGTGCTTTTCGCTTGTTTGAGCTGTGCGAGGAACTCGAAATCATGGGCCGCATGGGAACAGAGGCGAACAAGCCTTTACCTGCTCCAGCCGGCGCACTTTTAGAAGAGGTTGAGGCCGAGTATCAAAGAGTCGAAACGGCGTTGAAAATAGAAAGGCAGTACAGCGAAACAAGCACAGAATCATTAACAAGTGATAACTAACTATTGTTCGTAGGTGGGGGAGGGTTTTTGATATGGTTGGTTTTAGGCATAGGCATTGATGGTTGGTGAAACCCTCCCTAGGATTACAAGCTGTATCGATCGATCAAATCTCTCCCTGCTTGTCGGTGTTTTTCTACCAAACTCGGCGGGGAAAGCACTTGGACACTATCCATATATCTGTTCACCCACAGACTAAATTCGTTCAGGGAGCGATCGGGCAAATCGATCTGATAATCCACATAAACCACTTTGCCAAAACTATCCCTCGGGCCTTCTTTAATCTTTTGTCGCGGATGCCGCCGATCGCCTTCTAAAATAAATCCCACTACTTTCTCAAAAAACCGCACTTTCACTTTTTCTAACTTCAGTTGACCCTGCAATTCGGCTTGCTGTTGCTCTGGCTTGCCCAATAACAGCCCCCAGCCGTTTTTTAACAACTTTTGAGCTATTTTCAAAGGGTGTTCCTGTACGGCTAAACCACGCCCTTCTGAATCGATAATTTCGCAGTAGTCACTAAAGCGATTCACCCGTTCTACGCTTAAGTGTCCGTTTTCGCAATCTTCGCAAATCAGGTACCAAGCGATATCGTGATAGATCAGTTGCAGGGGTCAAATTCTCCGGAAACCGACCTTGCCTTTACCGTAATAATCATCTTGACGGTAAAGTTCGATCGCCTGGCCTCGAACAATTGCTGTTTCTACAATATCTAGTTTGTGAAATAGGGTATTCCGATATTCTTGGCGATCGAGCATTTCTACAGGATCGGTGTAAATAATCGCACGATTTAGGTGTTCGCGAACGGGATAAAACAATTGACCTTTGAGTTCGATATCTAATCCGCGCAACAGTTTAGTGAGTTTTTCACAAATTTTGCGGGCTTGGGGATTTCCCTGATATTTGGCTTGAGATGCTATTGCTTGAAATGCGAATAGTAGTTCTTCGCGATTCATTGCGCCGGTGCCGAGATAATATCCGAAGCGATACATTCTTTTGTCGAGGATTCCGTAGTGGCGCAAAGTTTCTAAATCTTTGCGAATTGTGGGAGTTGCGGGATAGTTTTCGGGAAATTCGATGTTGAATTCGGCGGCAATTTTCTGTAATTGAGATTGAACTTCTAGTAAAGCATCGTGATATTTACTGTCGGATGTTTCGGTGTCCGAGTGTCCGATTCCGGGATGGTTTACTAATGTCGCGATGAGGATCATGATGCGATCGAACGTTAGTCGATCGGCGTAGGGGTGAGGGGTTGGTTTTTTTGCCATGATTGGGCGATCGGGTAAGTTGATTAAAAGTCAAGTAAAAGACAATATTGACATAAACATATAGAAAGGTCTGGAGAGTATTATTTACAGACTTTTAGGCTTCGCAACAAGTTTGATAAATATTGTCAATCTGAAGACATGAAGCTGGCTCGGCTGATATATTGACTTGAGTAGAACTTAAGCAGTTAGCGACTTGGGACACTACCAGCAGCATTCAGGTGGGCATTGCCCGCCTTAAAATTGAATTTATGTCTGCATACACTGCGATCGGCTTTGCCCCCGTTCAAGGCTTTATCGAGAAATCCCGCAAACTCCGAGATTTATTTGGGGCTTCACTGATTCTGTCTTATCTGAGTTACAAGCTAGTAAAGCAAGCCGAAAAATCAGGTTTAAAAGTCATTTCTCCCGGTTCCCCGAACATCCAGAAAGGAATGCCCAATCGCATACTTCTGAAAGGCAAAGGGGAATTTTCCAGGAATGACGTGGCAAATACCCTTCAGAAGTCATGGCAAGAAATATTAAATGAATGTCGAGTTTGGATAGAACGAGAAGTACCTCCTAAAGAGGAATACTTTTGGCAGCAAGAGTGGATGCGATGGGGTTTGTATACTTGGGAGATATTTTGGGGACACGGAGATTCGATAGAATCTGCGATGAAAAATTTAGAAACTCGCAAATTGCGGCGCGATTGGACGGCGATTAACTGGATTGGCGACAGTTCGAGTTTGACTGGCACAGATGCGATCGCCTGGCCGCGTTTAGGTTTAGAACATCGAGAACCAGGGCGGCAGCTATCCGATACAGAAAAAGCTGAACTTAAGGATTTCTATCAACGTCTTTCCTGTGTCTTAGAAAACCTTCCCCCAGATGGCAAACCCGAAGGAAAATTTCTAGCACCTAATGAAAGATTGAGCATCCCTGAGTTAGTCAAGCGCTTAGTTACTCGCGAAGATATTGCTAAGAGTCTCGGCATGGAAACTCTGCAAAATAAGGGGAATGAAACAGCATTTAGCGATTTGATTAGGATGCCGAAAGAGGGAGTGGGACAGTGGACGGGTTGGTTTATGGGAGATGGCGACAGAGTTGGCAAAAAACTTCAGGATATTGCTCAAAAAGAAGGAGATAAAGGTCTAAAAAATTTCAGCGAAGCCATGCGGAATTGGGGAAAGGAATTTATGGAGAATTTCCCTGAAGATAAAGGGCGAGTTGTTTATGCAGGTGGCGATGATTTCTTGGGAATAATTTACAGCAGCAAACCGGAAAATCCCCCAGAACCTATAGAGGCATTAGAATGGTTAATGGGATTGTCCGATGAATGGAAAAAGCACGGACAGGATATTAACCTAAGTGTTGGTTTTGTTTGGGCTGGTCATAGGGTGCCGCAGCGAGATATTCTTCAACACTGTCGAGAAGCCGAAAAACGCGCGAAAAGTTTGGGGCGCGATCGCCTTACAATTCGAGTAGTTTTTAACAGCGGTCAATACGTGCAGTGGACTTGTCCTTGGGATTATTTGCACATTCTCAAACAATACAAAGACCGGGACGGCAAAAGCTGGGATCGAAAGCCAAACTGGAGTCATGTTTACAAAGATTTAGCTCATCTAAAAAATCGTCACGCTATTAGTTTTAATCCCAAGGAAAACAGCCCAGACGATGAATTAGCTTTAGCTCTTTTTCAACTTTACTTTCAAGACGAGAAGAACTTAGAAAAAAACTGGAAGCACATCGTCGGCGATTACCCAAATCCAGAACAATCCAAACAAATTATTTACTGGATTAGTGACCTAATAAATGTCGGATGGCAGCTATGTTCAAATATCTCATCACTATAAGTCCTTTAGGATTTATGTACGGGAGTTCTGGCGGATTTTTATCGCCCGAAAATCTAGTCGGACGTTCTGGGGCAAAATTCCCTCCAGAAGCAGCTACTCTCTCCGGTCTATTTTTCAGCACCAACAAAGTTAAGTCCTATATTTCTCCAAAAGAACTTAGTGATAATTTGTTTGTCGCTGGCCCATTCTGGGCAAAATCAGACGATCCTGAATACTTTTACGTCCCCATTCCTTGGCACAAAATTATTTCTAAAAAAGGGGTGGATGAATGGAAAATGAAATCTGGGAAATGGCATCGCGAATCCGAAGATTTAGATCCTGAGTATAGCTGGCAAACCGTTAATTCTTGGGTAAATAAGACTGCTACCATTAAGAAAAATGGCGATGTTGCTGATATTCCTTGGAAATACGTCCCCATCTTGCATCCCAAAACAAAAGATGACGAACGCTGTACTTTAGCAGAAGATGGTTTGTTTCTGGAAAATTCCGTGCAGATGGATGATGAATGTTGTCTGGTTTATCTCTCAACTCATCCTTTAGCAGATGGTTGGTATCGCTTTGGTGGCGAAAATCATTTAGTAGAAATCAAGAGCGTTCTACTGGATGATGACAGTCCCATTGTCAAACTTTTACGCCAACCAATTCAGCGCTCATTTGCTTTGATAACACCGGGAGTTTGGGGTTCTAACAAGTTTTCATACCGCTATCCTAAAAATGAAGATTTCTCCCAAAAACGACCGGATATGCTCACAGATAAACCCATTTCCTATCGCTACCGCGCGAAAGGACAAATGGGACGGGGACGCTATGCAGTTCCTCCCGGAACTGTCTATCTTCTCAGAGAACCTTTAGATAAAACTTGGTGGGAATTCCCCGAAAGTTGGTTTCCCAAAGAAGGTTTTAGCCTGAAACAAGTTGGATGCGGCTTGTGTTTGCCAATTGAAATTCAAGGAGTTGAATAATGTACAAAAAAGCTTACGGTATTATTGAAACCCTTGCTCCTCTTCATGTGGGAGCAACGGCTGGTGAAGAAAGCGGCAACTTAAACTTAATTTTCCGCGACCAGTTTACTCAAACTGGCATTATTCCCGGTAGTTCGATTCGGGGAAGATTGCGATCGGAAATCCGCCGCAGTCTGGGAGAAACTGAAGCTAATAAATGGTACGGTCAGGAAGCAGAATCCGGAAAACCAGACAGTACCACTGAGTCTGTAGTTAAGTTTGAATATGCTTCGCTGCTGTGGTTGCCAGTATTTTGTCCCGGTCAACCAATTGTCTGGGTAACTTGTCCTCGTTTGCTGAAACGCTATCAGCGAATTGCTGGAGAATTCGTAACATTGAAGGATAAGACAAAGCTTAAAGATATCAAGCTATCTTTAATTGATAATCTCAAATACACAGGTTCTCAAACCTTAAAAGCTCTCGACGTAAATGGCACACCAAAGCTATTTTTTAACTTTGGCTTTTTAACAGTTGAGAAAACTCAGGATTTGTCTGCTTGGTTTCCTTTAGGAGAGGAATTGCCAGCCGTTGTTGTGGCTGACGATGAAATTGCGATGATTCACGATATGGCCTTATATCGTCAGAGTCGAGTTGCCTTAGACAAAGAGGAAAAAAAGGCTAAAAAAGGAGCTTTTTTTAATACTGAAGCTTTGCCAGAAGGCACAATTTTAGTATTTCCGATCGCCCTCAAAGAAAACCAAGAGACATGGCAACCTTTTGGCGCGTCTACTGGCACCGACATCTATCTCGGCGGTTTAGAATCAATTGGTTTCGGTCACTGCTATCTAACCTTAAAGGAGGTATAATTTATGGCTTGGGAATCTTACAGATTAGACCAAGAGGCTCACGATTTAGTTGTCAAATATCGTGACAAAAAAGACGCTCTCAATCAAGCATACAAAATGCGCGTTGCAGTTGCTTACGGTTTAGAGCGATTTTGGGGAGAACAGTTTCGGTTAGTCAAGGATCGAGATAAGGCTGATTATTGGCGGGATACTTGGAAAGCGCTAGTCAAAATTATGGCAAATGCGGGTGTTAAAATTCCCAATGATAATGTCAGTTCTGAGGATACAGCAGCCATTAAAATTATGGCCGATAAATTGTGGGATTTTCCTGTAGAACAGCGGAAAGTAGCTATAGCGGTGCTGACTCAACTTTGCGACAGTATGGTTTGGTGGACTCAGCGGTATAAACCTACTAATAGTAACAGCAATTCTGGAGGTGAAGAAGATGAGTGATAGCGATGATATTCCTTTGATGTTTCGCGCCCAAATAGAAGGGCGCTGTCAGATTCAGCGCTTAATTCCCAAGGCACCTAGACAACAAGCTTATGACTGGGCTAAAGAATGGATCGCTGGTGTTTCCAAAGAAGTTCCCGACTTTGACTCAAAGACAATTCAAACTCAAGCGTTTAAAATCACTTGGCGATTTGTTTCTAATAGCGGTCAAGATGAGGGAGTCATCCGCCCTGTAACTGGTACAAAAGGTTGGCCGTTATATCCCGGTTCTAGTATGAAAGGCGCGTTCCTGCGTACTTGCACTGATGAACAAGCAATGAAATATTGTGGCGGTCAACTTTCCCAAAAAGACACGAAACCTGGAATTTTACGCTTTCATGGTGGCTATCCCGCAGATGGAGACTGGACTAAAAAATCTCTAGTAGATGTTGTTCATCCCCAAGAGGAATGGCAAGTCAAAAAGAATGGTAGCCACAGTGCTTTTATCCAGATATCTCTGCATCAGCCCACTTTAGTTTTTGGCATTTCCAGCACAGTAGAACTCAGCGAGGAAGAATGGACAACTATCTGGGAAATTTGGGAAAAAGCAATGGAACGTGGCATTGGTTCTAGGGTTAGCGCTGGTTACGGTCAACCGAGAAAGCACGGCAATAGTAATCTGCTCAGCATACAATTAAAGGGTCAAGGTTTAGGCTCTCAGTTAATAGACAAAACAGGCGAATTTCGGCCTAATATGTTTAAAGCTGGTTTGCGGGGTCATACTTTGCGCTTATTCAGTGGCCTTACTGATGAAAATTCTGCTGAAGAATTGACTAAAGAACTATGGGGGGGATTTGCTGGTAAAAATGGGGCAATTGTTGGCTTACTGGGGATAGCATTTAATGCTGTAGAATTAGATTTAGATAGCTACAGTTACGGCACTAATGTCATGCCTACTTATGAGCTAGTGGACGGGACGCTCAATATTCTTTGCATGACGGCTAAGGCTGAACAACAAAGAAAAAACTTGAAAGTCTTGATTCCTCAATTGATAAAATTCTCTCTGCTATTTGGAGGTTTTGGTAAATCGTGGCGACGAGTTGACCATCGCCTGTTTTTTAAAGAGTACCTAACTGGTAATCATAACCCGATGATTGGGTGTCATTGGCAGTTGGGAGAAAAATCAAAGAGTCTCTGCTGTCCTGTGAATGAATTGAGTGATATTACTAATTTTCTGAATACTTTTCAGAAAAGCCTAAAACAGTGGGTAAATTTAAAGAAGAAAACACTGAGTAGTTCAATCAGCAGTTGGCGGGAAGCATGGCATCCAAAAAAAGTTGAAGTTTGGGGTCGAATTGCTAAAAATCAGCTAGATAGTAAAGCTGTTCGATGGTTTCACGGCCCATACTTGGGAGAACAATCAATTAAAAATTCAGTGCTAACTGGTAAAATCGGTCAAATAGGTTGCATTTGGCATCGAATGTATCCGCGCTATACTACTACAAATGGTCAACTAAAATCCACCAAAGAGTATGTGGAGTTACTGACTATTTTTCCTGATGAATCCGAATCAACTGAAGATTTTCTAGACTATTTAGATAGCACTAGCGACTTTATCAAACTTTGGCCAATTGAGGAATAATTATGAATATCTGGATTGTGACAACTGGCAGCAGCGATGTCAAGCTCAAAACTGATGGCAATTGGAAAACTTTGTTTAAAAAGGTGAAAAGTCAATTATACGATCGCCCTTTTAAACCTACACAAC
Organism: Microcoleus sp. OTE_8_concoct_300; assembly: GCF_031383065.1. NCBI lineage: Bacteria > Bacillati > Cyanobacteriota > Cyanophyceae > Oscillatoriales > Microcoleaceae > Microcoleus > Microcoleus sp. OTE_8_concoct_300. The sequence goes on from NZ_JANMZH010000361.1 coordinate 16,408, forward strand.
CGCCGAATCCTGATGAGGACGAACCTTTCATTGTACCAGCTAGAGCGATGGGGATGGTTTATGGCAGCCAGTTAACAGATGAATATTATGAGGATTTGCACTTTCCGCTTCTTGATGCTTTTTCGGCAAAGCTGTTAGAGAAAGGCAAAACAAATCCTGACAAAATAATTGTGATTCGGACCGATCAGGAAGCGGTTTTTAATGAGGAAGATAGGAGATTAGATAAAAGTCCTTATTGGCAGGATACTTGCACGCTTAAACCAATATTTGAGGCATATTTTAAGATAAACTTTCCCAAAGTCACAAGTGAAAACATTGATTACTCAAGGGTATTAAAACCCCAATCTCAAAGCGAGGGATTAGATAATTGGGATCGAGCACTGGTGCTTGTTCAGCAAGCTTTTTCCAGTTTAGAGATTGACAAAAATACCACTGTCTATGTCAGCCATCAGGCGGGAACTCCGGCTATTTCTTCGGCTGTCCAGTTTGTGAGTTTGGCGAGATTCGGTAAGCAGGTTAAATTTGTCGTTAGTAATGAGTATAACCCCAGCTTGACTAAATTTATTGACGCTTCTCAATATCTCAAAGGAATTCAGGTGCAGCAAGCAAAGGGATTAATTGAGTCTGGTTCTCCTGGTGCTGCTCTAAAGCTGCTAGAATCAGAGCAAGCTGAAGGTAGGATTGATACTCAGGTTATTGACAATATCACCCAAATTGTTGATTTTTTTAATCTCAACCGTTCTCTTGAATCGGGAGAAGACGAGTTTAGTCTTGAAGCAGCTACCCAGCGAATTGTGGATGCAGTTGAATTAATTAGAATCTTTTTCAAGCAAAGCAATTATCTGCTAGGAATTGCTTTGCTTGCTGCGGCTCAAGAAACTTTTCTGAAGGTGGCTGTATTGTCACAAATAGAAAAAGTAAATGATACTTTTACTTTAAACGGTTCTTCTCAAGAAGTAAAAACCTTTGTAGAATGGTATTCTCACGGATTATTTCTAATTAAGTCGGTGGAGTCTGAAAGCATGGCTGTCAAGAAAGAGATTTTACGAAAACTATGTTTTCCGGCAGAATTACTTAATAAAATTGTGGATCAGAGAAACACAAAAGCGGAAAACCAACAGTTTCAAGTTACCAACCGCAATTATGGATTATTAGCTTGGCTGCAAAATTTAGACCCGAATTTTAAACCTTGGTCTTTGTTGAAATGGTCGTGCGGATATAGAAATAGTGATGACGACCTCCGCAATCAACTTATGCATAATTTGCGGGGTATGAAGGCGGCTGAGGTATGTGAATATTTGTCAGGAAATGTGAAACCTAGCTCTTCTAGTGATGTGGTGAAAACTTACGACTCATTGGTCAAAGATCCGCTGATGGGGGAGTTAAAACGTTTGGGTTTGAAGTTTGATAGAGAAAAGATAGACCAAAAACTGCAATCTCTAGCAGCTTCTTTGCGATTAAATTAAAGATTCAATATTGTGCGGGCGATCGGCCCTAATACCAATTTTTTATGAGGTCCCGTAGAATCCGATCCCCCCTAGCCCCCCTTAATAAGGGGGGGACAAGATCCCGATCTTTCGTCCCCCTTCTTAAGGGGGATTTAGGGGGATCGAGATATGTGCAACTTCACATTAAATTGGTATAACAACTTCCAAAGCTAAAATTGATATATCGCAGCATCCGGTTTTATGCGGTGTCGCGCCATACTTTGGGACAGGTGGAGGTTTTGGGAGTGGGAGCACAGGTGACAAAAGCACCTGGGTAAGTGATTATTTAGCTAAGGTTGCGAGGCTGGCGGTAAATTAGCTCAAACGACCTTTTTCGGTCGCGAGCCTCGCAGCTTTAGTGGGTAAGGGTTTCAGGGTTTATTGTGAGCGAACACAGGAGTGAGTTTCACAAAAAATATCTGAGCCTCGCAAATGGCCTCTAGATACCTTGCGCTGTCTTGGGTGTATCATAGAGGACTCCCCACTCGTTGGGGAAACTAATTGAATGGAAACACTTGATCGCCCCAAGTAAATCCTTTGGTGTAACTAAAACTCCCCACTCGCTGGGGAAACTAATTGAATGGAAACAGTTCCATAAACCGCGAGAAGGAAATATCTTCTTCTCCCCACTCGCTGGGGAAACTAATTGAATGGAAACTCCATGAAGGAGTAGGCGAACTGCTCGTCTATGGATACACCCTCCCCACTCGCTGGGGAAACTAATTGAATGGAAACCGGCAGCGAACGATACGAACTCCGCGCAGTCATGCTTGGACTCCCCACTCGCTGGGGAAACTAATTGAATGGAAACATCTGTCCCTTAACATTCTCTCCGATGAATTTAGACTCCCCACTCGCTGGGGAAACTAATTGAATGGAAACTTAATAACTGATGCCTCAATCTTTAATTTGCCTTCTTCTCTCCCCACTCGTTGGGGAAACTAATTGAATGGAAACCCGGAAGTCGCCTCCTTAGCGTTTGTTTCTAACACCTCCCCACTCGCTGGGGAAACTAATTGAATGGAAACAGGCATCTCTCGGTACAGGGGGCGCAGTAGTCAACCTTGAGCCTGGCTCCCCACTCGCTGGGGAAACTAATTGAATGGAAACAACTTGCGCTCGTAGATATCCTGAAGTCGCAAACCCCTCCCCACTCGCTGGGGAAACTAATTGAATGGAAACTCCTCAGCTACGCCAAAACTTTTGACTTGATTCGCAATAGCAGACTCCCCACTCGTTGGGGAAACTAATTGAATGGAAACTACAATTTAGGGCATCCCTAATAAGGATTAATTGAACTCCCCACTCGTTGGGGAAACTAATTGAATGGAAACGCTAAAACAAAATTAGTGGAAGTCTTCTATTAATGCGACAGTTTAAGGGAAACCATAAATAGCTGTTGACAAAAGACTAGATTTCTAATAGTCTAGTTTTGGGGGGATGCCTTTAGGGGACGCCTCTACCGCATAGAATAACGTCTTTAAGGCATCGTCCTATCCCCCAGCCGAAGGGTTACGGTACTGTCTAGCAAGTTAACTTGTCACTTGCTAGAAATACATAGCTAAGACAAAGTGTGTCGAAGTCTTCTATTAATGCGGAATCGAAGGAGGCTTCGACCCCCCCCGACACCGCAAACAGAAATAAAAAAATCAGAGCCTTCTGTAGTGCCAAAAGCTCTAAATTTTTAAGCTCTGGAAAACTCCAAAGACAAACTTTTACAACTCAAATTTCTGCAATCAATCCTAGTTGCGAAGAATTAACAAGCACAAAAAAAAGCCCCATAATCGGGGCAAAATATAAGTATTCTCAGTCGTTGGGTGGGGGCGGGTTTATTATATTGTTGGTTTCTGACATAGATGGTTGGTGAAACCCGCCCCTACGAGAATTTGGGCACACGCGATCGCTTATTTTCGAGTTACCAAAACCCAATCGTCGGCTGTTTTGAAAATCTCAGCATTCTGCAAACCTAAATCTTTTAAAACTGGTTGAATGGAAACAATCGATCGCAGCCACGGAAATTAACGTTAAACACTCCCCACTCGCTGGGGAAACTAATTGAATGGAAACTCTTGAAACCATGCACGTATACCTACAGCAGCAAAAGCTCTAAACTCCCCACTCGCTGGGGAAACTAATTGAATGGAAACCTTTTTGCAGAAATTCTAAAAGTTCGGTTTCATCCTCATTTACTCCCCACTCGTTGGGGAAACTAATTGAATGGAAACTTCATTTCGCCAGCGACCGGGATTCCCCAGATTTCTGTGAAGTCCCCACTCGTTGGGGAAACTAATTGAATGGAAACGCTCGACATCCTCAAGTTGGGTGGGGGCAGGTTTTTGAGATTGTTAGTGTTTCACATAAATTGTTGGTGAAACCCGCCCCTACACGCTATCGTAGGGGCGGGTTTTACGAATAATATTTAATACCAGCAGACAATCTAGAGAGTCCCACAGAATGAATGATCCTATAATAACAGAAAGATAACTTCAGTGTGCAGCCTATCTTATGTCTCTAAAATCTATCATGAAACTGACTGAGTACGCCAAATCTCTTTACATCAAAACAGCTAAAAAACTCAA
>NZ_JANMZH010000362.1:0-11238 GCF_031383065.1 Microcoleus sp. OTE_8_concoct_300
TAGACCTCTTGCAAAAATAACTAGGACGGGCAAGATGCCCATCCCACAAGAGTTATTTTTTCTTGTGGGATGGGCATCTTGCCCGGCCCATCAATTGAGGAAAAGGATTTTTGCAAGAGGTCTAATATAGATTTCGACCAAATTTGTTAGTCTTACCACAATTCATCGAGGGTTAAGTTGTGGGGGTTTTTGAGGATGAAGGCGTTGTTGTCTTTGATTAAGTCACCGCTACAGAGAATCGGTAAGCGTTCTTGATAAGCTTTAATCGCCAGGATATAATCTTTGTCTGCGAGTGAAGTTTGAATTTTCCGCAATTTGTCAGCTACAAGGCCGAGGAGAGTAATTTCCCCACTTAAATTTTGGGTATTTGGGGTGTGAATTTGCATAACAATTCCCTGAATTATCGTGTTGGGAATGCTGGTAAGTAGTTCGCTTAAAATTTCACTTTGAGGGCGATTTTCAGCGTTTTCTAGGGTTTGGATTGCCTCGCGGATGCGGGCTGCATAATCTCCCAGGTTTTCCCGGTTAGGTAGCAATATTTCAAATTCTTCTGCATCGGCTGTTGGTTTGTGCCAAAGTGTGGCATTATCTAAAAAAGGTTGGTCTTCATGCCAGCCGTGAGTTTGTAAGTAATTTCTCAGTTGATTTAGCTCGATTGTTTGGAGAGTTTGGCTATCTTTTACGGTGACTTTCATGGTTGAACTCCTTGGCTAATTCCCTCCATAATTGACTGAAGGGCGGCGACTGTAAATTGGTGGGTTTTGGGGATGGGGACGGTGACAGCGTTTGTGTTTTGTGTTTTTGGCATTCCCCGCAGCGAGTTCCAATATCCGCAGTTTCTGATGCAGAGTTCTGTTTCGGACTGGGTTAACCAGTCTTCGGGTGTTTGGGGGATTAAAACGACAACTAAAATTCGGGGAATGGCGAAGTCATCCATTCTTAAGATGACTTGAAGCTACTTGTCAATAAAATATTATCGCGAACATTTTAATCAATCCCTCTTTAAAAATGTTTTTTTGTAAAAGGTGAGCGTTAGTAACTATAAGTTCATTCACAAGCATAATTTGCTACTTCGTCCCTGTACGAATCATCTTGAAACCATACACATAAATATCAGGAAACCCGTAACGGTTTTCTTTCTGGCGCCATTTAGCCAGACCAATTTCAGTTAAAAAACTGGCAAATTCATCAAAATCAGGATATCTTTCCTGTGCGCTTTTCTCCCATGCGCGCTCAAGTTGTTGTCTGCTAGGTAAAGCGGGAAAACCTTCTAAAGCTTCAAAAAATTGACATAAGTCAGGATATTCTTGTTTAATTGCATCACAACGTTCCTCTGATGCCTTTACTAAACCAATCTCCAGAGATGTCCCCCGAAGTAAACGATCACTTGGAGCCTTAACTGATGTTTGTCCCTTATAAGTTAGCTCCTGCTCTTTTGCTCCTTGAAGCAAGGCACTTAAGCTTCGGGGAAAAGCCGTACCATTTAAGTCTGATAAACGTTGGTAAACCCATCTATAAACATATTTAGATTTTTTTCCTGTTCTTCGACGTATTCCCCACAATAAGTCTAGGGCGCGGTTTAAGGTTTCTTCATTAGCATTATCAATATTTTCAACAGGTGAAGAATGCTCTACTAAATCTTTAAAATCTCGTGCTTGCGTGGCTTGGCGAAGGGCTAACCTCAAGAAATCTATCCTTGTCCACTTCAAAAATAGATCGCGTCCATTGAAGTGACTTTTATTGTCAAAGTTCAAACGATTCCAAATGTCTTCTCGCAGAAATATTTTAAAGCGAATAGATGTTAAGCGACGGGCATCACAAGCTTGAATGAGTTGAAATAAACCACTTAAAGCTTGCTGTCTAACTCCATCTCTTTCGGGGAAATCTTCATCTAAATCGTCGTATAAAAGCCAAAGTGTTTGATTTTTCTCCCGTTGCTGTTCGTTCAGAATATCTAAGACATCCGGCAAAACAAGTATCAACTGTGAATCAGTTGATAATTCAATTAAGGCTTTAGTATGTTCAGCCTTCCAGTTTTCTTCCGGCAGTCCCTTCAATATGTTGCGTAGACTTTCAAATTTAGGTTTTTGACTCCCTTTATCTGGCAGTTTTAAATAATTTTCTTGATATACTCGAAATATCAGGTATGCTCGCCAAAATGCCTCCCAAGTTCCCTCATTATCTTTTAAATTTCGCTGGATAATTTGAAATTCGCTGCGTGTTGGGCGACTGGTCTGGGATGCACCATGACCGGAGAGGAAGATTACAGAATCTAATCGGCCACGAGCTAGCTGTCGAGCCTTATCCTCATGTTCTAATAAAAGTAAATAAAGTGCCGTTTTCCCAGTTCCTTTTCTACCTCGGATGAGGCAAGTTGTTTCGTCTAAAACTTTGTCAAAATTAGGAGTTTTCTGAAATAAGTCCCGAAGGTTTGACCTGGGATCAGCAGCATTTAAGGCGGGAAATTGAAGGCTTTCAATAATTTTCCAGCGTTGTTCTGTATCTGTTGCTGCTAGAATTTCCTGTGAGCGAATTTGAATAGTTTCTTCATCTATTAAGTTAGCAATTCGATTGTAGTAATCCAACAAACCTGTTACAGGATGATTATCGGCTAGAGCAATTGATGGCAGGTAAGGAACAATTAAGGGTTCTGCTATTTCAGATTGAGACTCATCTGAGTCATCACCATTTTCATTCAGTTCATCTTGATCTACTTCGCGCTCAATGACTTTGCGTAAAAGCTGCCAAACCTCGGTAACTTTAGCCGTTCCACTATTGCTGATATCAGGAACAGGTGAAAACACAAAGTTGATTGATAGCTTGCCAAAAGAATTGAGTGATTTTAGGAGAAGATCAATGCCTTGCCGATTTTGCTCGTTCGGAAACAAAAAAATAATTGCCTCATCAGCAGCTTGAAGTAGAGATAAAGCACCCCATTCATTAATTCCGGTACGCGAATCTACTAAAATAACGTCTGGTTTTAACTGCTCTTGAATTTCTCGACTAAAAATAGACCAGAGAGTTTCACCATTATCAAGAATAGTAGTTGCTCGAAGATCATCAACTTTAGAAATGTAATCAAGACTTAAAGAACCCGCAGGAACAATGAAGAGTCTTCCTGTAGCATCCGGTATTGTAACTTCGCCAAATATCTTGGTGATTAAAACATTTGGTTCTAACCCTTCCGGTATATAGGATCGTTCATAAAAATAATCTACAATACCAAATTCAGGTAGTGGTTTTAAGCTAAAAGCTGTACTTAAACCTGGTGCTTCTAAATCTAAGTCAACAGCCACAACTTTTCGACCGCGCATAGCCAAAATCCAAGCCACATGGGTTAAGGCAGTTGTTCTACCGACTCCTCCCTTAAAGGAGTAGAATGTTATTGTTCGAGGAATGCGGGGTTCAGGTTGAGGGGATTGAGATTGATTTTGAGGATTTGCCGCCACAAAGCTAAATCTTGCCAAGTTTGTACTGAACTTCCATGTGTAAGCTGGGGGGCTGACAAATCCAAATATCTTGCTTCTTCTACTGTATATAAAGAAATAAAACCTGGGGATATTTTAAATTTATGAAGGATGCGATACACTTCCTCTTTTCGCTGTGGTAAAGATAATTCTTTAAAGCGATCGCTTATAATCGTTAAATTCAGAAGTCCAGAAGTTGAAATATTTATGTCAGTCCATTCCTGCGGAGTCTGTACATAAATGTCCGTAAGCTCCCGTTTAAGTGATACTTGCCAAGTTTCCTGCATATCTGTGTCCTCAAAGTTTAGTAGTTTGCTTCTGTAACCAACCTATGAGACTATTATATGCTGATAGCCACTGCTTATAGTTTGGCTCATCAGATTCACTACTAGAGTAGCGCATATCTATAAAATGTTGATTGTTGGGATTTTCAACTGTGTTAAGCCATTTCATTACTTGTGGAAACTTTTGCACTCTATCATGAAGCTTATTATGCCGCTTCAAAGCATCTTGAAAACTATGTCCCGGATTAGTAATTGTGTGTTGAGGATTGTTAGAATCAGTTTTCCATTCTCGCTTTGCACTTTTGGGCAGGGAAGCTAAAATCATCGCTTTTAGTAAACATTCTATCTATGGTAATGCCTCCGAAGTGCATGGCGGCTACTTTTCTGTCGGAGTGACAAAGTGTTTCAGTATCCATATGACGTTGTAAAAAAGCAGCTTGGTAATCTTCCATGTTTGCGAAAGGTTTGGTGAACTTGGTAGCTGTAACAAATAAATATCGCCTTTATTAGATGATTCCCTAGATATTGAGCCAGCGAAATAACAAGTTAAGCTGGCTACTTAATTGGGTCAATTGTATCATTTTTCGGCTGACAATTTGAGCGAATAAAAAAATAATTTTTTAAACAAAGGTCAGTCAGATGGAGCTGGCAAAATATCGTTGATATGGGTTGATGTTTTCATTGTTTCGTCAGTACGGACTTGCACTATTTACAGTCAGGGAATTAGATAAGACAGTATAACTAATTTCTGGATTAGTCTGATATTGTCCTCCGCAATGTCTGCGATCGCCCCAAAAACTTCCCAACCAGCTTTCGGCAGGACGATAGCAAGAGTACAGCAACGGGGTGCAGCAGACCCCTCCTTCGCCGTCAAATGCAGCATCTTCTCGTCCAAACCCTCCTCCTCCCTCCTCCTCCGCCTCCGCCTCCGCCCTCACATACCTCTCAGGAGTTAAAACCTAACACTTACCGTTTTGGTTTTTTGTTGCCTTTTGACTCCGCACCAGTGTTACAACTCTTCTGGAAAGTACATTTGCAGCAAATGTGCCCGCCCGAACCCAACCGGCCTAACTTCTCCAGAACTTAGGTAAAAAGCACCTAAAGTATGATGCGAAACTCCGGCAAAACTCTTACTCTATAAATTGATCGGGCATTAAACCGATATCCACTACCGTCAAGATTTATTACCAAAAATTTAATTTTTCCGGCGAAAAGTTGCTATTTAATGAATAAGACTTTACAATCCAGCAATGTAAATCAATTTCTCAATGAACAGCTCTGCAAACACTAACCCGAAATGGGTCGCAAGTGCCAAAAAGCAGCAAAAGCTACCTTTTTTAACTCTTTCAACAGCAAAGCATTGGCAGAAAAACCCAGGGATCGACGGTTGGCATCTTGGAACGAATGCTTTGCTCGCAATACTACTGTATTAAAACTTGTCTGCCAAAATTTAGCCCTAAGAGATGCCTAGCTGCAACTCTTGCTGCGTAAGGTTTTAGTCTCTAATTAGGCTGGTTTTATTGTCTTTAACTACTTGAGGATTCGATCGCATGGTTTCGATTTCTACTACTCAATCCGATGTGCTGCCTTTGCCTTCGCCAACCGTAACGGCTGCAACCCAAAGCACCGTGGCTACTGCAACTGGGGTCTGCGTGACGGTTCACGGTCACTTTTACCAGCCACCCCGGGAAAACCCTTACCTGGACGCGATCGAACGCCAAGCCAGCGCCTCTCCCGCCCACGACTGGAACGAACGCATAGACAACGAGTGCTACCGCCCCAACGCCTTTGCCCGCATACTCAACGATCGCGGCGAAGTCACGGGGATCGTCAACAACTACGAGTATATGAGCTTCAACATCGGGCCGACCCTGATGAGCTGGCTCGAACGCTACGACGCGGAAGTCTACCAGCGGATTCTGGAAGCCGATCGCCAAAGCTGTCAGCGGCTCAACGGTCACGGCAACGCGATCGCCCAAGTATACAATCACATCATCATGCCGCTGGCTAACGAGCGAGACAAATACACCCAAATTCGCTGGGGGATCGCAGATTTTCGCTCCCGGTTCAATCGCGATCCCGAAGGAATGTGGCTCGCCGAAACCGCCGTAGACTACGCCACCCTCGAAGTTTTAGTCGCTGAAGGCATCCGCTTCATTGTCTTAGCCCCCTCCCAAGCAGAACGCTGCCGTCCGTTAATCGGGCAAAACCAAGAAGGGGAACCAGCGGAAAACTCCGAATGGCACGAAGTCGGCGGCGGCCAAATCGATCCGACTCGCCCGTACCGCTGCTATTTAAAACCAGAAATGCGGTTAATGGCTGACCACCAACTCTCGCCACTGAGCTCTCACCATTTTGGCCGCAGGCACTTCCAAAATTCCGAAGCCCCATCTCCCAACACTCCCTACATTGATATCTTTTTCTACGATGGCCCGATCTCGCGGGATATGGGCTTCAATGAGGTTCTCAGCAGCAGCCACCACTTGGCCGGGCGCTTGGGTCAAGCAGTACGGGGAGACCACCGACCGGCTCAATTAATCTGCGTGGCCACGGACGGCGAAACTTTCGGCCACCACAAAAACGGTACCGAAAAATGCCTCGCCTACGCCTTCACAGAAGAGTTTCCCCGTCGAGGCTGGACGGTGACGAATTTTGCTCATTATATAAGTCAAAATCCTCCCGCTTGGGAAGTGGAACTCAAACCGGTGACGGCCTGGAGTTGCTCTCACGGGGTCGATCGCTGGCAAGATGATTGTGGCTGCGGTGGTGGCGGCGGATGGCATCTCAAATGGCGCCGACCTTTGCGGGATACTCTCAATTGGCTGCGCGATCGACTGATTCCGATTTACGAAGAAGCAGGGCGCAAGCTGTTGCGCGATCCCTGGAAAGCCAGAGATGAATATATTGAGGTCATCCGCGATCGATCGCCCGCTAACGTTGACAGTTTCCTGGAACGCCATCAAGTGCGCCCCCTCGATGCCGGAGAACAGGTGGACGCCCTGCGACTGCTGGAAATGCAGCGCCACACCCTGTTAATGTTCACTAGCTGCGGCTGGTTTTTTGAAGAAATCTCGCGTCCAGAAGGCGTGCAAATTCTGCGCTACGCGGCCCGGGCGCTGGAATTGGCGGGCGAAGTTACCGGCGTCCAGCTAGAAAAGGATTTTGTCGCTCAACTAGCCCTCGTACCCAGCAACGTTGACTATTTCAAAACAGGGGCCGAAGTTTACCGCAAACTCGTGGTGACAGCCCAAATTAGTCTCAGACAAGTGGCGGCCCACTACGCGATCAGTTCTCTGTTTGCCAAATATCCCCGCGAACAGCGAGTTTACTGCTATCAGGCCCAGCAGGAAGATTTCCAAATTCAGCGCATGGGCTCGATGACTCTGGCTGTGGGTCAATTGCAGTTAACCTCGGAAATTACGCGGGAAACAGAGGTTTATGTGTTTGCTGCGTTCCACCTCGGCGGCTGGGACTTCCACTGCTGCATTCAGCCTTTTGGCAGCCGCCGGTCTTACACTATGCTCAAAGAGCGGTTGTTTGGAGTTATGCAAGAAGCTTCGGCGGCCCACGCGATTCTGGAAATGGTGCGGCTGTTTGGGGATCAGTCCTTTAGCTTGCGGGATTTGTTTGCTGAGGAACGCCACCGGATCGTGCAGTTGCTGAGTCAGGAAAACTTGACTCGGTTGGATCAGCTTTACACTCAGGTTTACCGGGAAAATTACGGGGTGATGATGGCGTTCCACCGCGACGAACTGCCGGTGCCGGTAGAGTTGCAGGTGGCTGCTGAGGTGGCTTTGGGACACCGCTGTTTGACGGCGGCCAAGGCCCTGGAACTGGAAACCGAGAACCCGGAGGCGCTGCTGGCAGAAATAGAGGCGATCGCCACTGAAAGCGGCCATCTCCGCTGTCGGTTGAACGTTCCCGAAGTCAAGCAAATTTTGGAAAAGCTGGTTTGGCGATCGCTTGACGCGCTGCTGCAAGCAGGATCGGGCGCGGAGGATCCCTCGCCTGTCAAGTTGGAAGCTGATATCCGCACGATCGAGCGTTTGATTGCGGTGGGCGATCGCCTGAGTCTGGGTTTGTGTCTGGACAAATCGCAGGAACTGTATTTCGATTCTCTGTACAGTCAAATTGTGCCTCTGTGTTTGGGCTGGCTGCAACTGCAAGATGCCTCGGCGGGCGACAGTGTGGTCGCTGCCGTTGCCTTGGGGATTGCAGGTTCCGGCGCCGGCTGGGACTTGTCTTCGATCCGGCAGTTGCTGGAGTTGGGTCAAACCTTGGCCGTTGATGTTGAGTGTTGGTTAAATCAGTTAAGTTGATCGTTTCTCGATTAGCCTGCAGAAATCAATTCCCGCCCTTGAGAATCCGCCCGATCGGGGTTTAAATGCCGATCGGGCCTGCTGGATCGATCCTCGATCGATCGGCCGCTAGGCTTCCGGGGCTCGCGGCGGGCGATCGAACCTATAGCAAACGCTTTCGTCGGTTATGGCATAAATTACAACTACTTGCTTTTGCTGCAGAGAGTCGAATTCGCAAACACAAGGATCAGTTTGATAGCCTCAGAGATGCGACCCTTGAATCTGTTGCGCTTTCTTGCCTCCTAACCGACGAAAACGGTTGGTATAGCAGAAGGAAGAAGGAAGAAGGAAGAAGGAAGAAGGAAGAAGGAAGAAGCAGTAATAGCAATGGTTTCAGCGATATAGAATGTCCTAACCGTCTTGGCGGTTGGTATAACTAGAAGAAAAAGTAATGAAAAGATTTAGATTCTTAGGATTTATTGTTGTCTTTTGTGCAATCATTTCTTGGTCGATCGCCATTGCTGTGCCAATTCCTAACCCCCCACTCTGGCAAGTCTATCAACAGTCACTCAAATCAGCAAAATACGTAGACCTCACCCATACCATTACGCCAACCATCCCTGTTTGGCCGGGTTTTGCAAAGCCTAAATTTTCAGCCACCACTGACCCCAAAACGGGCAAAGCTTACACCTATGCTGCCGATAGCTTTGAAGCCACCCACTACGATCTGCCTACCGACCAACTGGGTACCCAACTAGATCCCCCGGCCCACTGGAATCCTGACTATCCTGCAATTGACGAGTTACCACCCACCTTTGCCGTCCGTCCGTTAGTGGTTATTCCGATTCAGGAGAAGGTGGCTCAGGATCCAAATTATGCCCTGCAAGTGCAGGATATTCTGACTTGGGAACGGCAACACGGCAGAATTCCGGAAGGATCGGTGGTGTTTGTCCGTTCAGATTGGTCGAAAGAATGGCCCAATCCTAAACTGGCAACCCTCACCAATTTTCCGGGTGTTTCGCTGGATGCTCTGAAATTTTTGCATCTAGAACGTAAAATTCTGTTTCATGGCCATGAACCCCTAGATACCGATAGTACGCCGACGCTGGAAGGAGAAGCCTGGTTACTCAGAAATGGCTATACTCAGGCCGAGGGAGTGGCCAATCTCAATCAAGTGCCCGAAACAGGAGCCTTAGTGACGATCGGCTATCCCAAATTACAGGGGGGATTAGGCGGCTATGCCCGCTACATCGCCATTTGCCCACCCAATTGGCGCTATGGCGTATCCGTGGGGCAGATCCCCGAAGCTCCGCTTGCCAAAGCAGCCAAATCCCTCCACTGGGATCGGCAACTCGGTGTACGAGTTCGGTAATGTCTATAGCTTATTTATGTCCGCCCCCGATGTGGCGGTTGCTATACCGACAGACAACCGCTAATTTTCTTTGAGTCAGTTATGGACGCAGGGAGACTGAAGAAACCGGGTTTTTTACCCTGACTGCGGACTGCGGCGCAGGATTTTCGTAAAAACCCGGTTTCTGACCACCCGTGCGTAAGTCCTATGAGTTTTCGCTCTACTTCTGTGGGAAGATGAAAAGACTGTCCCCAAAGCGTACAAGTGTTCTGCACTTGCACGCTTTGTAGAGCTTTGAAGAAAGAACACTAAGTTTAAATTTATGAAAGTTGGCGATCGCGTTTGCATTAAAAACTCTGTTGTTGTCTACCACCACCCTCAAAATCGCAGTCAACCATTTGATCTTAAGGGTATGGAAGGAGAAGTCGTGGCGATCGTTCACGAATGGCACGGCCGACCTGTCAGTGCTAATTTGCCGGTTCTAGTACAATTTGACAAAAAATTTCGAGCTCACCTGAAAGAGGATGAGGTCGAATTGATTTCTTCGGAAGTCTAGCTGTCTCAAAAGTTGAAGCCGCAGCCCAAAGACAATATCAAATCCGGTCAGTCGATTTGAGATTTGAGATTTGAGATTTTAGATTTACTCCACAGATGAATCTGGGAGTTTGAATCTTAGTCTAAAATTTTCGGCTGATCGATCCTCCTGCCGTTGGCAAGTATCCGTTTTTGGGCCGAGATCATACAACCATTTTAGAGTTTGTAGTGAGGACTTCAGTTTTTTCTGTGGCTTTTAGTCGATCGGTGGGACTCTCGTCCTTACTACAAACCATCTTTTTTGTTGAATCCTTAATTTTTCGACCGTCTGCGGTTAAACCAACCGAAGATATTCAAATCTCCCTGCATTTTCTGGAATTCCTGCTGATGCTGCTTGGCTGTAGCGTAATACCACTGGCAATGAAGTTCTAGTTCTTGACGGTACTTAATTTCATCGTAAAACTCGCGGACAATTTGGTGTCTCTGAAAAATTTCGGCCGCGGGAGTCGGTTCTGGGGCAATGTTTTGCAACTCGTGGGGCAGCATGATTGTTTGGGGGCGACTGGGGCAAATCTTGGCTGTAATGACTTTAAGCTAACACACAGAATCTATTTTGGATGGGGGATTTGGGATTTATATCAAATCTGTTAGCATCGGAATTATTCCTATCTCTCTTCTTTTCATCTGCGTGAATCAGCGTCAATCCCTTGTCATCTGCGGTTAATAAATTCTCTTTTTTTAACCGCAGATGAGGGCAGATTAACACAGATTAACGCAGATAAATTAGATCGATTCCGGTTGCACTATCCCTCGGTGATTGTTGACTGTTGACTGGCTTTGAGTATTCCTATGCAACCGGATTTGAATTCTTCAATCCCCAATCTAAAATCTAAAATTCTGTTAAAGCCATCCCCGCAGCCGATAAACGATTAAGCCGATGTATTCTTTCAAAGCTTTAGTTGACTGGTGTAATTCATAGGTGTCTGGCAATAAATCTAGTGCGACTGCTTGCCAATTCCTTTGGGATGCTGCGATATCCTGCTGCGTTATTTGAAAGTCTGTTGGTGCGGCAATTGCTTTTATTCCCTGACGCTGGAAAATTAAGAGCGATCGAGTCATGTGCATCGCCGATGTCACTAGCAAAATCGGCCCTTGTATGCCTTTAGAGAGTCCCACAGAATGAATGATCCTATAATAACAGAAAGATAACTTCAGTGTGCAGCCTATCTTATGTCTCTAAAATCTATCATGAAACTGACTGAGTACGCCAAATCTCTTTACATCAAAACAGCTAAAAAACTCAA
>NZ_JANMZH010000371.1:0-1353 GCF_031383065.1 Microcoleus sp. OTE_8_concoct_300
GAGCTGGGTTCAGAACGTCGTGAGACAGTTCGGTCCATATCCGGTGCAGGCGCAAGAAGATTGAGAGGATTCCTCCCTAGTACGAGAGGACCGGGAGGGACGCACCGCTGGTGTACCTGTTATCGTGCCAACGGTAAACGCAGGGTAGCCAAGTGCGGAGTGGATAACCGCTGAAAGCATCTAAGTGGGAAGCCCACCTCAAGATGAGTCTTCTCATGGAGTTATCCAGTAAGGTCACGGGCAGAACACCCGTTGATAGGCGTTAAGTGGAAGTCCTGAGAAGGATGAAGCTGAGGCGTACTAATAGACCGAGGGCTTGACCTCTGTTTTTTGATGCTTATGATGACTTATTTCTCTGCAGTCTTCAGGGTTTTTCACCCTTACCACTTTTGGCCGTGTCACCAGAGGCAGTGCCAGCACCCCGATTCTATCCCGAGCGAGGTTGTTAAATTCCCAGGTGGCGACTATATTTCCTGGCCCACTCCTAAGCGAAAATATCTCGATGCCTCGCATCATATTTACAATACACACAGCCTCTTTCTGAGCTTCAGACAGCGGCTTTGTTTTTTTGAGATGATAAGTAGCTTCACCTAAAAAAACATGAGTTATGAGTTATCCCTCTTCCATCATATCATGTCCGGTCGATTGACTGTGATACGATCGACAGTTAATTAACATCAACGCCAGAAAAATCAGAGCGTAAGTTGTCAAACGATCAATTTTGTGTTGACTCGCGAGCAAGCGACGCGACAGTCGTAGATCATTGGTGACAAGTTAGGCGTTGCTGAATTAGGGTAAGGGTATGATATCGTGTCCGGTCGATTAACCACGATTAAGCTTTTGCCTCCGGCCACCAATAGAAATGAGTCAAACCACTGATTAACTGTTTGAGATTTAACAGTGTTCGACACCGCTGGAATAAAACTGCTTCTAATTCATCTAAGTTTTTAAAACAGCGATTGGCTATCGGTTCATTTGTTAATGGCCACAGTCTTTCACGGCTGTTGCAGTTCTGGTGAATGTGAAGGCAGACAATATAAATGTATAAGGGGATTTTTACGCTTTCACTCAAATGCCATCCGGCTCCATCCACTACTAAAACCACTCTTTTTTTCGGCCCGACTTTCCAATGTTGGGCAAAATCTTTTAAAACTCGCGCGAAAAGCTGGCTATTGACAAATGGGGCTCTTCAGTAGTTAATATGCTAAATGAATATAGCACGTCTAAATGAGTTGTGCAAAAGCCTCGTATTTTTTCAAGTTAGGATTATTAAAAAGCTTAAAATCAAAGAAAAACTCGAATAATCGTTTAACGATGGAGAAGTTTGTACAGATGTGATAAAAACGCCGAATA
>NZ_JANMZH010000375.1:0-1719 GCF_031383065.1 Microcoleus sp. OTE_8_concoct_300
CGATCATCTCTACCAGTTTCTCTGTCGCCAACTGTTTTAAGGTTTCACTGTTGAGTTTGGGTGGCAGGTGTTTTTTCATAATTGCTATATTCTACTTTCCCGTATCACAGTTGTCAATACCCACCACCTGAATCCTTACAAAGAGTGAATATGTCCCTGGGTTTAATTACATTTTTCAAGACGGCGACCTTTGTAAAGTTGGTTTGAGTGAGACACCAAAAACACGCCGATATTTCCTGTCAAAAGAGTACGAAGCCAACTTAGAAATTAGGGCGATCGTCTTCACGATGAACATGAGACTGACAGAAAAAACGATGCACAAAATCTTTAAGGGTTGCAATGTTCACCGAACTCCAGGATTAGATGGTAGGACAGAATGGTTTGAAGTCAACTATGTAGGAATTATTTTGATGCAAATCACGTTATTTCTTCTCTGTTGGCTTGTCAACTTGGCTTACTTAGCTATTGCCGTTTTAATTTTGATGCTCCTTTCCTCTCTGGTTTTTAGATAATATGTTCAAACAATTGCTGCAATTATTTCCAAGTCTGTTGGCTGCTCAGGAAAAAGTTACTCAGTTTTCGAGAGAGCTGAGTAATAAAATCTTCCAAAACTTCAATCATGATGCTCAACATTTACTCCCAGGTTGCTATTTCTATGCAGGGTTACAAATTGAAGTTAAGACTTTCTCTGCATATTCAACATTTTTGGGAGAAGAACTCAATTACTGGGATTGGCTAGTTTATGACGGTTTTGGGCAAGTAGTGTTGAAAACTGGTGTCGGAAATACGAGAGATGATGCTATAGCTTTAGCTCAAAGTTGGACAGTTGAATTTCTTGACGGCAAAGTACCTTATCCGAATTCTCAAAATGTAGGTGATGAAAATGCTTAAGCAAGTTTTGAATTTTGTGCCAGTCAAGCTTCTTCAAAAGATTGGTAGCTCGATCGTAGAAAATTTGCATGAACGAGATGAGCTTAGGCATTGGACACCGGATCAAACCGATGTTGCCGAAACTTTTTGTTATATGGGACTAGAAATCAAAATCGTTCCCTGTGCAAGGTTGAATTACTGGTACTGGTATTGGTTCGTTTGTGATGGTAGAAGTGCCGACCTCCTAAGAAACGGAACAGCTACTACCGAAAATGATGCGTAGCTTGCGGGCGCGTAGCGCATCGCCCTAGCTCTTAAATGGGCAAATGCTTTTCTAACTGATGATGTTGATACTTTAGCTGAGGAAGAAATAGATGCTTAATTGGTTATTCGGGACACCTCAAACGGTGAATCAATATTCTCGACAAGTTTACGTTAACAGCAGCCGTCGCGCAACCAAAGTTTATACAGTTTATGGCGACACTGAAGTCTGCGCGATTCGAGCAATGAAAGAAGTTGAGCTTCAGCTCCCCCAACCGGAACCGGGAGAAACAGTGGAAATAAAAACTTACTTAACACAGAATGGAAAACCAGATGCGTAAAAATCTCAAACCACTATTGAATCTGTTGCCAGATTCGATCGTCCTATCGTTCACAAAACAGTTGTTGATTTACCTAAAACTTAAAGGTGCAATCACAGAATGGGTGATATAGCACGTCTAAATGAGTTGTGCAAAAGCCTCGTATTTTTTCAAGTTAGGATTATTAAAAAGCTTAAAATCAAAGAAAAACTCGAATAATCGTTTAACGATGGAGAAGTTTGTACAGATGTGATAAAAACGCCGAATA
>NZ_JANMZH010000378.1:0-3595 GCF_031383065.1 Microcoleus sp. OTE_8_concoct_300
TTTACGCTATGCACTCGAAGCATTTCGGACAGCCATATCTTTTAGGTTTGTGAAATGGTTGAACCAAAATTGGGACGTATTCTCCGCTTATAAAGCCAGTTTAGGCTTTGTTTGGGCTTAAAATTTGTTTAAGTCCCGCTAAGCCATCTACAGAGAATGCTATTGATCTGCTTCTTTCGGCAGCTAAAGAGTACGATAATCTGACGATTATTGCTTTAGGACCACTCACAAATCTAGCCACAGCGATTCAGAAAGATGGCGCAACC
Source organism: Microcoleus sp. OTE_8_concoct_300 (assembly GCF_031383065.1). Classification (NCBI taxonomy): domain Bacteria; kingdom Bacillati; phylum Cyanobacteriota; class Cyanophyceae; order Oscillatoriales; family Microcoleaceae; genus Microcoleus; species Microcoleus sp. OTE_8_concoct_300. Next base: position 267 of record NZ_JANMZH010000378.1, read on the forward strand.
ATGAAAAAAATCGGGCGGATTATCATTATGGGTGGGGCTGTTACAGTACCCGGAAATATTTCAGCAGCGGCTGAATTTAACTTTTTTGTCGATCCCGATGCGGCTCAAGTCGTGATGGAGTCAGGAATTCCCATCACCTTAGTTGGTCTAGATGTGGCGATGAAAGCTCCTTTGTCGCGCCAAGTTGTTGAAGATAATTTACAGCGCCGTCCTTCAAAAGTTAGCCAGTTTATTGCGGATTGCACGGGAATTTATATGGCTTTCTACCGTGACAACGAAGGCTTTTATGGGTGTTATTTACACGACCCCTTGGCGATGGCGGTTGCAATAGATCCCAGTTTGGTAAGGACAGAATCGCTACATATGATGGTTGAAACCGAAGGAAGATTCACGACGGGAATGTCACTAGCCGATCGCCGCGATCGCAGAGATGAGGAAACGAACCCCCCCAATGTAGAGGCTTGCTTAGATGTGGATACTGAACGGTTTATGCAGCTATTCGATCAACTTGTCTGACGACTGACACAGGTGGGACAATGCGCGATCGGACTTTTATACAATCATCCCTGACTTGAGGCACCTTATCCTATGACAACTCAACTCACTTATCCCAGAATCATTCTCGACACCGAGCCGGGCGGAGACGATATCTATGCCTTTCTTTGGCTTCTGAGCTTGGTCAAATCAGGACTAGCTGAACTTGTCGCCGTTACTTCCGCAGATGGCAATGTCGCTGCTAAACGCACGTTTTCTAGTGCGTCGCAGATTTTAAATTTAGCAGGGTTCCCAGAGATTAAAGTGGGTCGCGGTGTCCCCATCAAACAAGTTGTGGAAAATGCCGGACATATTCATGGGGCGGATGGGATGGGCAATCTGTCTCATACTTTACCCCCACCCACCCATAATTTTGAGGATGCTCGCTACTGGGACGAAATCATCATCGACGAGCTGAACGCAAATCCAGGGGAGATTACCATTATCAGCGATCGGTCCGGTGACAAACCTCTTTCTTGGCGGAAACGAAAAGTCCTGGCATCCTCAAAAAAGCCAAGGAAATTGTCATTATGGGAGGTGCTTTTTTCTGTTCCGGTAATCTGACTCCCCATGCCGAATTCAATATTTGGTTTAATGCTGAAGCTGCTCAGACAGTATTTGACAGCCGAGATGATATAGTCGTGATGCCGTTGGACGTGACCAGACACTTAATTTTCACACGAGATATGACTCAGGCAGTCACTCAGGCGAATCCAGAGAGTAAACTTTCCCAATTCTTGATAGCTCTTTGTGAGTTCATGATTGGCACAGCCTTGGGTTATCGAGAAACAGCAGGAATTCCAGGTCTTCTTGTCCATGATGCAGCAACCTTGGGATACCTCTTTTATCCAGAAACTTTGATGTTGAAAAGGGCAAAAGTTAGAGTTGAAACAAAAGGAGAGTTGACACTGGGACAGACATCGATTGATAGTCGTCCTGCACCGAAAACCGGAGCAAATGCCTGGGTAGCGTTGCAGGTTGATGAGAGCAAATTTTTCACCAGTTTCGTTGAAGATTTGAAGCAGCTATTCACAACCGCCGAGCTTTCGTGAACGCGAGATACCGAACTTCAAAGAGAAGTCGGGTATCTGAACCGAATCGGCAAAATTAAACCTGTTAGTTTGACTAAGGTAAAAAATAATGACGACCACAGAGCGGTTTAAAAAGTTCACGATTTTGCATTCCAATGATATGCATGGAGACTTTCTGGCAGAGGCTGGGGGTGAAGATGGTCATCTGATTGGTGGAGTGTCGCTGCTTTCCGGCTATATCAATAAAGTACGCCAGGAAGAGAAAAACGTGCTTTTTGTGATTTCAGGTGACATGGTGCAGGGTTCTGTCCTTGATAAGGAATATAAAGGTCTTTCAACCATAGAAATCATGAATTACCTCGCTCCAGATGTAGTGACTCTGGGGAATCACGAATTGGATTATGGGTTGCCTCACTTACTTTTTTTGGAAAAAATGGCAAATTTTCCGATAGTGAATGCCAACTTGTACATCAAAAAGTACAATAAGCGCTTGATGAATCCATATATCATCCTAAATGTAGATGGATTCGATATTATGTTCATCGGAATTATTACTGAAGTAGTTCTCAAGTCATTAAAACTTGACAGTAGTATTGGCACATTCGTAAGTCTGGAAGATGCTGCATTAGAAGTTGGTAAAATCTGCAACACCTACAAAAATGATGACATTGACCTAACAGTCGTCCTGACACATATCGGTTTTGAACAGGATAAAAAACTAGCTGCCATGCTAGATCCAGAATGGGGTGTGGATATGATCATTGGTGGACACTCCCACACATTTTTAGAACAACCTGCGGAAGTTAACAACATTCTCATAGCCCAAGCTGGAGTTGGCACAGACCAAATTGGGCGTTTCGATATTGTAGTGGATGACGATACTAACAGCATCGTTGAATGGAAGTGGCAACTCCTGCCTGTTGATAATAATCTAGCCGGGCCAGATCCAGAAATCGAAAAGCTGATTGCGACTTTCCAAGAATCAGTCGATCGCAAATATAATCGATTGGTTGGACGATTAGCCCGTCAACTGACTCATCCTAAGCGTGAAGAAGAAACTGAATTGGGTAACTTATTTGCTGATATTTTTGCCCAACTCGATAAATTTGATGTAGCAATGGTAGCAAGTGGTGGAATCCGGGGAACCAAATTAGGATCACTAGTTACACTGAGGGACCTTAAAGAAGTTTTTCCTTACGACAATGTACTTTATAAACTTAAAGTTACAGGTTTACAGCTCAGCAAAATATTCTCACATGTTATGAGACTGGAAAACAGAATCCCCGATAAAAGTGCGTATCTTCAGGTCAGTAAAGGTGTTGAGGCAGTTTATCGAGACGCGGAAGAAAAGCTTGAATCTTTAAGCATTAATGGACAACCTGTACAAGACGAGCAACACTACACGATCTGTATAGAGCGCTATCGTTTCCACAATTCCGAGCATAGTCTAGGCGTAACCCAGGAAGAATTAACAAAATTAGCTGCTCCAAAAGTAGTCACAACATCTTCCCAGGATGTCGTCGAAGAATACTTCAGTCATCATCAAAATATTGACAGCCATATTGAAGGAAGATTTGTCTACAAGTAAATGGCTTAAACCTTTGCTTTACGGGTTCTGCCTGTATATAGCACGTCTAAATGAGTTGTGCAAAAGCCTCGTATTTTTTCAAGTTAGGATTATTAAAAAGCTTAAAATCAAAGAAAAACTCGAATAATCGTTTAACGATGGAGAAGTTTGTACAGATGTGATAAAAACGCCGAATA
>NZ_JANMZH010000872.1:0-3283 GCF_031383065.1 Microcoleus sp. OTE_8_concoct_300
CAAGCAGGGTAACAGTGCGGAAGAAATTGCTAGGCTGATGACTCACTTATCGATCGCACAAGTTTATGCAGCTTTAACGTATTATCATGCTAATCGAGAAGAGATTGATACAGATTTAGCTGAGGAACAAGAAGCTTACGAGCAGTTAGCAGAGTTACACTACAAAAACCTCAAGACAAATCCATGAGCATTCGCACATGGGAAAGACAAGGGCGATCGCCCTTAATGCTTCTCAATCTTTTACGCAATTTTAGCCTAAATCATAACATATAATAAAAATATATCTGCCCTGTTAATCTGCCATGACTGTACAATCTGTTTCGCGTTATGTCACACGTCATCCTGAAATCTTGCAAGGCGAACCAATTATCGTAGGAACGAGGACTTCCGTTCGGGCGATCGTGGAATTGTGGCGTTTGGGTATTACTCCTGAAGAAATCCCGATGCACTTACCTCACCTGAAATTAGCTCAATTTTTTGACGCGCTGAGCTTTTATTTGGATAACCAGGAAGAAATAAATACTTATATTGAGCGCAATCGAATTCCTGAAGAATTGATTCATCCTGCTGTTAAAGCTGCAAGGATAAAATAACTAAAAGTATTATAATTGTTCGTTACTCTTGACTATGACGAAAATTATGGCTACAATGGTGGCAGATTTTTTAGAAATTCAGTATAATACTCCTTAATTCTCTATTCACATCTATCAAATTTAAGGAGACATAGATATGGCTGGCGATCGCAAGATTTATATGGGTTCGGGTAACTATAACGAATCAATCCAAGGCATTTATATAGAAGGCAATTTCATAAATACGGGTCAGGACTTATCTCAAGTAACGGCTCAAATTCAACAGTTGTTAATTCAACTTCAAAAACAAGGATACACTCCACAGGATGCTCAGCATAAAGTCGCTAGTGACTTAGTGTCTCAGGCTAATAATGATTCTCAAGCCAAAAGCAGGTTAGTCAAGTGGACACAGTATGTACTTGATGGTGCTGCTAATGGTCTGATTGGTGAAGCAGTGGTAGGGGTAGTCAAGCTAACGCTAGGATTATTAGGTATTCCTCTTTGAAGTACAGATAAGCTGTCGCCCATTTAATCTGGACAGCCCTGCTTATTCAAACTCTTGTAGGGTGGGCATCCTGACCGCCCTACAAGTTAAATCTTAATCCCGAACAGCTTATTTAGCTAAATTAATGATAGGTAAAATAAGACCAATATTTAAGAAATTCAGTATTTTAATATCTAAGCTGCCAGGAAGTAAAAAGCAACGATATTACTTCTTTAGCGTATTACTGGGACTAATAAGTTTTGCGGTTGTTGGCACGGGCGTCCTGACTCTAACTAGGTTGATAGTTAGCGTGGTAATATTCGGTGCTTCTAAATTGTTATGGAATTTAGGTGTTAATACTCCACAAGAATCAAGAACTAACTTAGAAGACAATAGCAAAACTGGCGATCGCAATATTAACGTAGACCGTGGTAATTATAACGAATCTATTCATGGCAACTATATTCAGGGAGACTATATAGAAATACAAGGTTGTTACATTAACACTAATCAAGAATTATCTGATGTCGTCGCAGAGTTTCGCGAGGTTGTAGATCGACTTAAAAATCAGGGATATAGTGCGGCTAAAGCTGAGGATAAAGTAGCCCAAGATTTAGAAGAAAAAGCCCGCAGTAACCCGAAAGTCAAAAAAAGAGTGGTTAGGTGGGCAAAGTCTTTAAATCATACATCTCCTCGAATAAATAATGAAGCTGATGCAGCTAGAGAAGTTATTAAATATGCTGCTGCTTCTCCATATACTTCGTCTCCTAAATCAATTGAAGTGGTCGGTGGAATGTATTCTAAGTTAGATAGCTTGCTCCAAGCTAGGAGATGGAAAGAAGCCGATGAGGAAACAGAGAAAATGATATTCAAACTATTAGGTAGGGAAAAAGTAGAACCACCATCAGAAAATATTAATCCATCAGAATTTGGAAACAAATTAAGGGCTTTTTATAACAACTGCTTATCGGGCGAAGATATTGAAATTTTACCTGGTACAGAACTCAGAAATATAAATAAACTCTGGGTAGAACATAGCAAGGGACGCTTTGGCTTTAGCGTGCAAAAGCGGATTTGGGAAAGCATTGTTCGTACTGAGCCTGAACCTATAATCTTTCATGGTCGGGGTTGTAAGGAGTTTGATGAGCGTGTGGGCTGGTACGTGAAGGGTGATTGGATATATTACTCTGATATTAAATACTCTCTAACAGCTCCACCTGGACACCTTCCCATCAAAGTTATGTTAGATAAATTTTCTAAAAAATGTGACTGCGATCAATCAATTTTTCGTGTTTTTATGAAGCGTCAATATTACTCGTAAGTGAAACAATAAAATTATTCGATATTGGGTAAGTAAACTATGATCGCCCTTTCATCCGAAAAATCTAACTGAAGTGCGATCGCCTACAATAGAATTAACACTTCTCCTCTCCAACGCCATGCAAATTGTTTTGTCACCTGAAGTCGAAGCCCTCGTGCAGCGTCAACTCACGACTGGCAAATACAAAAGTGCGATCGAAGTCATCCTCGCAGCCATTCAACTCCTGGAACAACAAGAAGACATTTATCAAGGACGACTGCAAGAACTTCAACGAGACGCACTGATTGGCCAGCAAGCATCCCAACGCGGTGAAGTTGTAGACGGTGCAATCGCAATGGCACAAATCCGCGCCAACCTGCGATCGCGCTACAGTTCATCAGAAGCATGACTCCCAAATTTCGCCTCACCGAACCCGCAATTCAAGACATCGAGCAAATTGTAGACTACATCGCTCATCAATCGGGACTCGATATAGCCGATCGCTTTTTAAGCAAGATCGACGCAAAATTTGCCAAAATTGCTCAGTTTCCCAACCTGGGATGACAACGAGACGAAATTTTACCAGGTCTACGCAGTCTCCCGATGGATAACTATCTTATACTCTATATGCCGATCGGACAGGATGTAGAAATCTTTCGATTTGTCAGTGGTTATCGAGATTTATCAGCCCTGTTCACCGATGTTGATGATTGAATTCAATTCATCTCAGAACAAGAGATAGTTTGGGGGCAGAAACTGTTACGAATTTTTTCTAAAAAGTATCACAAAACCCTACCAAAAACCAACACCATCACACCAAAAAAATGCTCCGACTCTCCCAAACCCAACTCAAAATCCTCGAAGAATGCCCCCGCAAATTTCAACACAGCTACCTCGAACTACTCGCCACCACCGCCTCCCCAGAAC
>NZ_JANMZH010000653.1:0-1169 GCF_031383065.1 Microcoleus sp. OTE_8_concoct_300
CGCGAATTCTTCATCCGTGCTGAAAATAATCGCTTCTTGAGTTTCGGTTCGCACTGTTGCCACTTCAGTGGCGTAGGGAATTCTAATTGGTTCCGGTTGCGCCTTAGTTAGATAAAATGTTAATTCGCACCAAGCAGGTGCAGGTGGTTGCAGACGAATTCCCAACAATTCTAGAAACGCAACATAATTGCGTCGGGGAACTTGTTTAAACCGCATTAACATTTGATCGGTTAACCAAGCAAACAATTCAATCAAAGTAATCCCCGGATCGCCTGGGTTATGATTAGTCCATTCCGGACAGTAGCGGGGAATGCGAAGAATACATTCTTCTACAAGGTCGTTAAAAGTCCGGTCATCGAGATCGGATTTGGGGAGTTCGGGCAAAAAGTCAAATTTCACTGATCCTGACCTATTGGGGATAAATAAAATGGATAAACTAAGCTGCGAGTATCAGGACTATTTTTGGGTTGGTAAATTATTTCAATATCTACTCTACCTCTAATCGGGTCTGGATCGGCACGCACTTCTTTTAAAATAATGCGAGGTTCCCACATTTCTAATGCCTGTTCTACGTATAAACGAATCAGGAGAAGAGTTTGAACGTTCATTGGTTCAAAGACTAACTCTGACAATTTCGATCCAAAGTTTGGTCGATATACCCGTTCTCCTAAATCTGTTCGCAGGATGATAATTATAGATTCTTCAATATTATGGATACTTGAACTGAGTTGGACACCACCTTGTACGTTGACTTGCAAGGGAAATGCAAGTCCGGCTCCAATGTAGTCTTTTAGTTGGGGATAGTAATAATCTTCTGACATGGTAAGTTTTTACCTTATATTTTACTGCAAAGTTGGGTAAGAGCGATCGCTTGTTGGCTCGGGTGGGTGTTACCAATTGATACAACGCTGGTAAGTAAAGGGAGGTATGTGAATACGATAACTCTCAGGTACTATTTTTGACTTGTTCGAGGCAATATGTCAATTGTTCTGTTAATTGTTCAATTTCAATTAAACATTCTATTTCTAACTTGGCGTTTATATAACTTGCGACAAGTTGTGCTATTCGAGCTTCAATGCGATCGGCTAGTTCTTTAACAACCAATAAGGTCGGAGCAATTGCTTGTTCGATCGAGGTTGCGTTATTTTTAGCCTCTTCTATGAGTTGCC
>NZ_JANMZH010000874.1:0-5364 GCF_031383065.1 Microcoleus sp. OTE_8_concoct_300
CAAGCAGGGTAACAGTGCGGAAGAAATTGCTAGGCTGATGACTCACTTATCGATCGCACAAGTTTATGCAGCTTTAACGTATTATCATGCTAATCGAGAAGAGATTGATACAGATTTAGCTGAGGAACAAGAAGCTTACGAACAGTTAGCAGAGTTACACTACAAAAACCTCAAGACAAATTCATGAGCATTATTCTACTGCTGCTAGACGAAGATGCGATGAATTCGGCTCTGCTGGATGCTCTACGCCTGCGGAGTGTTGATGTTATTTCTGTTGCAGAAATAGGAATGCTGTCTCGCAGCGATGAAGAAATTTTGTATTGGGCTTATGAAAATCATCGAGTAACCTATAGCTTTAATACTAGGGATTTTTATCGATTGCATACTAATTTTAGCACGCAAGGGGAAGAACATATGGGGATAATCTTGGGACAGCAGAATTATTCAGTGGGGGAACAATTGCGTCGCTTGCTAAAAATTATAGCTAGTAAATCCGCAGAGGAAATGTACAATCAAGTCGAGTTTTTAAGTGCTTGGGGTGAAGGATAAGCGATCGCACTTGGGGAAGCAAAGGGCGATTCCTACGGGATAGCTACGCACGCGCGTACTTTGGGATTTGGGATGGGAGAGGTAGGCGATTAAAACGAACTTTTTTGCTTATTAGTTCCTGTATTACCAAGATAGATTTCCTTAGAACCCTTGGGAATGTAAATCCAGCCGAGGTCTTTCAGGCGATTTGTCAGATTTGATATTGTTACGCCAAGTTCATCTCGCATTGCATAAAGATGTTTCCAGTTGGTTAGATCGCGTCCTCTTCGTACTTCTTCTAGCTTAAAGCTGGGCATCAGCAAACAACCAGCAAAATACTGTGCTTGCCATTCTATCCCTTGCTGACTGCTAATACTGCGACATAAAAATGGCTCTACGGCGCTCTCAACACCACGCTTTTGCTCTTCTTCTAAACGAGAAACCGCTTTTTGATCTATGTGAAGCTCCCAATGTCCAATTTCGTGAGCTATTGAAGATTCTTCAAAACCTTTAGGCAGTTCCAGACTCTTTTCGTTCATTATAATTTTACGTTCAGTAGGTAGAATCATGGCAGCAATTGCCCCTTTTTCATCAGGAGGTATGTAGCCACAATCCATATCCAATCCTAAAGCTTCAGCAACATGACCAGCATCAATAGGCCATTTTAGAGGACGCTTGCGCTTTTTATTGACACGCGCAAGAACATCCATCGCACGAAGCTCAATTTCCTGTTTTGAAAATATTTGATACTGGTTGATTACTTTCAACTCTTCCTCTCCTCACCTTCTAATTGTGTGGTTTCGCGCAGTAATTGTTGTGCAAATTCTGGCTCATCCCGCATCCGGCGTAGCAACGCAGGCATTTGCCTGTACTTTTTGACCAGATCCTCAAAAACTTTGGCATCATCTGGTGTAATCCTACCTGCTAGGCGTTTGAGGTCATCTGTGCGATCGGTCAAATCCAAATGACGCCCTAACGCCTCAATGACATCCTCGCTGGGAGGATACCCAGCGTGGTCGTTTTCCAGTTTGGATAGGTAGGTATAATCCACACCGATCAACTTTGCCAGTTCGCGCTGGCTATATTCCTTGTCCTTACGGGCTTGACGAATCAGCTTGCCAAACGTCTCGCTCACGGCTGTAGTCCCTTATCATGGAAAAATTGTAATCTATCTTGACTTTATCTTCAACAGGGCCTAAAGTATGTATGTTGGCTAAATTGGTCAACATGAGCAACATAAACACTATAATAGATCGAGACAGACCTTTTTGGAGTCACAGCATGAAAAAACAACCCTTCAATCCCGACCAACTCTGCTTCTCAATCGGCAGACCCCTGCCAGTTTTGCTTGAGGAAGTTCAACGGACAAGTCGGAATCCAAATCTGAGGAAGGCCGCCAAACAAATGCTGGAAGGCTTGCGTACCTTTGAATTGGCGAACCAAACTGAGGTTTCCAAATCCGTCAAAGCAAAAACCGCAATCCACGAAATTTTAACCAAATGAACAAATAACAGCCCTCTAAAATAGAGGGCTAAACTCATGGACAAAATTTGGGCATTTGCCAGCTATAATCTTTGGTCACAGTTTGCTCCACCAGTAGGGCAAGAATACTTCCACTGCGATATGAAGCGAGGTTTTGCTAGGGCACGACAGCGAGAACCTGGAGTCGCAGCAGTTAAAGATTTAGACAACACACCTCAACGAATTGGAATACTTGGACAGCAAGGAGTTTATGAATTTCATCAAAACCCTAAACTATTCTCCCGCAAAGATGCTGTAGAGCAAGTTGCAGAAATTCTGCAATTAAGCCAAGAGTCAACTCCTGTTCAGGAACGAGTAATTCTCATCCTGAGCAATTACCAGCAGCACCCGATTCTTTTAGGCAAGAACATCATTAAACTGAACCGAGGTGATGAGGGATTTCCCAAACCAATTATTCTGAAGCAGGGGAATTATCAGTTTAATTTCTTTGCGGCGATCGACTGCATTTTTGCCGAACCCGATGGAACCATACATATTTTAGATTTCAAAACAGGTAAATCTGAATTCGATCGGCGACAGGCATACCTTTACTTGCTAGCAGCCCGTTATCTTTATCCATCTCAGCCAGCTATCGCCTCATTTTATAATTTGGAAACAGGCAAGCAGTCTGACCCACTCAGGGCAACGGCTGATACACTACAAGCTTTCAAAATAGAGATGTCGCTAATTGCTCAACGACATCAAAAAGATTTGAAGCGTTACCGCGACGATTCGGCTGAGTTCGACATAATTTTTCCACCTAATCCTGGTTCTAACTGTTCTTACTGTCCCTTTAACTCAATTTGTGAATTTTCTTCTGTAATATTAGAGGTTGCCGCATGACTGCTCATATTCATATTCCTCCACAAGTCTCTCCTTCACCAACATATTTGAGCGAGATTTTCCCGCTCATGATTTCACAGGGCAATTTAATCAGCTTTCGACTGACTCCAGAAGTAGATCGCAAAATTGGCAACCGATTTAGCTGGCGTTTTTGCCAAAAGTTTACTAATCAAGAATTTCCTCATCAGCTAGTTACTATCTGGGAAGACAAATATTTTTGGGTTTTAGGTCAACCTAATCAACCCATGCCCACCAAAGAAAAGTGGCGAGAGGCACTGGTAGAAATTGAAGAGGAGTTGAGAGAAGATATTGGCGATCGATCCTACTCTATCCAATGGGTACGCGAACCGCAGGTAACAGCTCCTATCCTTGCTCAATTAGCTGTGAGAATCTTGAAAAGAAGTTCAGAGTTCTCATCATCTGATACTGTTTTGTCGGAAAATCATGTTGAAGTCAAGCGTGAAGCTAATTTTTGGGCAGAAACTATTGAATTGCAAGATGGTGAATATCCGGCTTTAGTTTTAACACCTCATAGCTACTTCGTTTACCAAACTACATTGGATGAATTTTACGAAAATCATCCATATAGGAACAAACCGAAAGAACTTTTAATAGGTTTGAAAGTTAGAGATATTGAAAAGAATAGTTTTGCTACAATTACTGCTATTGTAGGCCCGATTGGAGAAGGAGGACGCAGACAAGACCTCATCGCTCAAGCAACAGGTGCACAGAGCAAACTAAAACTTCAAGAAGCACCAGACGATCAAGTTGTTGTTGCAGTCCAGTTTGGCAAAAATCCAACTGAGTATCACTATCCAATGTCTGCTTTGCGTCCCTGTGTCACAGAGGAAACTGCCGATCGCTTTGAGGTAAAATACGGAGACTTACTCAAAGAAACTAAAATTCCATATCAAGAGCGACAAAAATGCTTAACTTCATATAAGCAAAAAGCAGAAAAGGTTTTAAAGGCCTATGGACTCAATTTAGGAGCTAAGTGTATCAACAGCCGTGATTACCAGTCCTTATTCCTGCCAATCCAGTTCAAGCTTGAAGAAACACTTCTTGAATTTGGTAATAAATTTATTGGTAAGAGAAGTAAGGTTTTGAGAGGAATCTCTCAAGGTGGTGTTTATCGCCGTCACGATGAGTATAGTGATATATCAAGACCTATTCGCATTTCAGTTTTAAAAGTTGGGAATTTTAAAGTCAGCTCATCTTTTTTAGAAGAAGTTCAGAAACGTCTCAAAGATTATAAATTTGAAAGCCTCAGTTTGATTGACAAAAAGACCAAAAATATTGATGATAGTAGAATTAAAATAGTTTCGATAGACGGCTTGAGTAAGGCTGAAGCTAAAGTTAGATTGGAACAAGCTATAGATGAACTAATGGTGATTCCCACAGATATTGTTTTGACTTTTTTACCTCAGAGTGATCGCAATACCGACAATAGCGAAGACGGCAGTTTTTATGCTTTTATTTCTTCGCAGTTGCTCCGACACGGAAAAGCAAGCCAAGTGATTTATGAAGACACAGTACAAGATACTAAAAATCACGGAAATATTCTCAATCAAGTCATTCCAGGGATTTTAGCAAAGCTGGGAAACTTGCCATTTATTCTAGCTGAACCTTTAGAGATTGCTGATTACTTCATCGGATTGGATATTTCCAGAACTCCCAAAAAGAAGGGAAGCGGAAGCTTGAATGTTTGTGCAAGTGTGCGTCTTTACGATCGGCAAGGAAAATTTATTCGCTATAGGCTAGAAGATGCTTTGACACAGGGTGAAGAAATCGATAAACGAACACTAGAGAGGTTTCTTCCGGCTGCTGACCTAACTAGAAAAACTGTACTAATTTACCGCGATGGACATTTTTGTGGTAATGAAGTCAAGTATTTACGGGAACGAGCGAAAGCAATTAGCTCTAATTTTATTTTGGTGGAATGTATCAAGTCTCAAGTTCCCCGACTTTACAACTTTACTCAGTTAGCTTTAAAAGCACCCACAAAAGGTCTAGCACTTCGACTATCTGCATATGAAGTGATTTTGGTGACCACAGAAGTGAAGAATGAGAAGATGGGTCTGCCTTATCCATTACGTTTGAAGGTTATTCCTGATGAAGGACAGGAAGTATCAATTGAAAGTTTAGTAGAAACAACACTTAAACTTACTTTATTACATCATGGAGCACTTAAAGAGCCACGTTTACCCGTTCCCTTATATGGTTCTGACCGCATCGCTTATCGGCGGTTACAAGGTATTTCTCCAGGTGCATTGGATGGGGATAAACAATTTTGGCTGTAAGCCCGATCGCCCTTCCACCCACCACTCTAATAAAACCCTACCAAAAACCAACACCATCACACCAAAAAAATGCTCCGACTCTCCCAAACCCAACTCAAAATCCTCGAAGAATGCCCCCGCAAATTTCAACACAGCTACCTCGAACTACTCGCCACCACCGCCTCCCCAGAAC
>NZ_JANMZH010000699.1:0-6743 GCF_031383065.1 Microcoleus sp. OTE_8_concoct_300
AAACGGTTGAATTGGCGCCCCTGCATCTCCCCCTGCGTGCACAATTGTAATTTTGCCACCACCGGCGCCGCCTGCAGTAGAAATGCTAGCAAATCCCGTGGGCGACAGTGGGGTTGAAAAAGTACCCGTAGCGCGGAAAAAATTGCCTGTTATTGCTGTCACCTCGCCACCGGTGCCACCTGTACCGCCTTGGGCATTGATCGACTCTACTTGAATATCGCCGATCGGATCTAAGAACACATTGCCGGCATTTCCGACTATACCGAAGGAGTTAATTTGTTTGGCCGTAATTGAAGTTATCGCCTTAACAGTTATGTTACCGCCCGTGTTTCCCGATGTATTCAAATTGCCTGCGGTGAAATTGTTACCGCTTGTCAATAGAATTTCTCCGCCATTAGCAGTAATATTTTTAACGCTTATATCGCCCTTGGCAGTAATATCGACTTTGCCAGCGGTGACATCTCCCGATAAGTTGACTTTTTCCGTGTTTACTGCGGTCAATTGTTGCGCGTTAATTGTCGAGTTTCCTGTCACATTGCCAGCATTTTCGATCGCCACATTTGCTAACTTGTTGGTGGCCCCCACCGAACCGTTGAAAGTGATGCTGCCGATACCGGAGGCTAGAGTTAAGTTGCGGGCATTAATGCTGTCACTGTCGATCGCACCTGCAAAGGCAATATTTCCCCCTGCCGTACTCAATATCGCATCTTTCGTCAAGCCGAGAATACCGTTAATATTGATCTTGCCCTGATTAGTAGTAACATTGCCCCCCAACAAGGTGTTCGCCGCCGCAATATTTAAACCCGAATTACTCGCAATATTACCGTTATTGAATGCAGCCTGCGTTGCGGTAACATTCAAAACAGAAAGTGGTGCTGTTCCTCCGATATTTCCTTGCACCAGCACATTCCCTGTAGCTGCATCTAAGTTTAACAAATGATTCCCGTCTATCGCACCAATTATCTTAATATCTCCGCCACCGGTCCTGAGATTTATATCGTTTCCGAGTTGGACATTGCCGTTGATAGCGATCGGATTTTTATTGGTATTGATGCCCGAATTCAAATTAATTGTGGCAGCGTTGAGACCAATGCTGCTGTTGTCATTTCCGGTTAGAGTTCCATCAAGTGCGATCCGACCAGTTCCCCCTTGAATATTTACTGGATCTAAAAATGTCAGATTAGAGGCTATGCTAATCTGGGCGCTGCTATCCGAGCGCCCGAGAGCGATCGAGCTAAACCCATTTTGAAGCAAATTAATTTCCGATGCCGTCAAATCTAAAGCGCTAGTATTGTTATCCGTTCCGCCAACTGCCATATTTTGTCCGGCTGTTGCAGGTTGCAGCGTTAATGCGCCCGTACCTGAAACCTTCCCCGAAAAATCAATTTCACCTGCCGTTAAAGCCAGCGGGTTACTACCTGCATCTAAACTCGAACCGAAAGCAATTGTTGCATCTCCCAGTGTAAAAGTTACAGGAGCTTTTAATGTCACCGGGTCGCTAAAACTAATGTTATCATTACTTGTGGTGATATTTCCGCTAACCGCAACTGTTCCACCGCCATTTTGAATAAATGCACCGTCTAAGTTCAGGTTGTTCTCAATATTTAGATTAACCTTATTGGTAATTGTGAGGATGCCGTCATTGGTGGTTGTTACTGTTCCTTTGAGATTAACATTATCAGCAGCAATACCGAGATTCCCAGGTACGTCTACAGTATTATTGAAAGTTATCCCGCTGCCTGATAAAACAGAGTTTTTGGCAACTGTCACTGCATCTCCATAAGTTTGACTGCCAGTGGTAGTGACATTGCCACCTAAAGATATCTTGCTGTTGGCAGTTAAACTTGTTAGAGGAGTTGTTTCGCCTATGGCACCATTGAATGCAACATTACCGCTAACCGCCTTTACAGTCAAATCGCTGGTGCCGTCAACTGTCTTATTGAAATTAATGTCACTGCCGGAGAGAATCGGATTGTTGGCAATTGTCACTGCATCTGCATAAGTTTGACTGCCGGTTGTAGTGACATTTCCCTTCACTTGAGTTGTCCCCCCAGCATCTGTCGTCAAACTCGCGGCCTTGACTGTTTGATTAAATGCGGTTGTTCCTGTAGAGTTAGCTGTTAATTTGCCCAGGGCACTTAAACTCCCAACTGCACCATTGAATGCAACATTACCGCTAACTGCCTTCACAGTTAAATCGCTGGTGCCGTCTACAGTATTATTGAAGGTAATGTCACTGCCAGAGAGAATCGGATTGTTGGCAACAGTCACTGCCTCTGCATAAGTTTGACTGCCAGTGGTAGTGACATTGCCGCCTAAAGATATCTTGCTGTTGGCAGTTAAACTTGTTAGAGGAGTTGTTTCGCCTATGGCACCATTGAATGCAACATTACCGCTAACCGCCTTTACAGTCAAATCGCTGGTGCCGTCAACTGTCTTATTGAAGGTAATGTCACTGCCAGAAAGAATCGGATTGTTGGCAATTGTCACTGCATCGGAGTAGGTTTGACTGCCGATTGTAGTGACATTGTCATTAAGTTTAGTTGTGCCACCTGAGTCGGTTGTTAAACTTTGGGCATTGATAGTGCTCGCGAAGCTAGTCGTGCCACTACTGTTGGCAGTTATCGCACCGAATGGAGTTGTGCTGTTGCCGATCGCACCTGTTGTGAATATAATATTACCAGTACCCGCTG
The DNA here is from genome assembly GCF_031383065.1 of Microcoleus sp. OTE_8_concoct_300. Classification (NCBI taxonomy): domain Bacteria; kingdom Bacillati; phylum Cyanobacteriota; class Cyanophyceae; order Oscillatoriales; family Microcoleaceae; genus Microcoleus; species Microcoleus sp. OTE_8_concoct_300. The sequence goes on from NZ_JANMZH010000699.1 coordinate 2,694, forward strand.
TTAAAGTGAGATTTGGACTGTTACCAGTTGTGCTGTCAACTGTATTGTTAAAAATAATATCGCCAGCACCTGCACCTGTGTTGAAAGAAACATCATTTGTCAGAGTAACGGGACTGTTGAAACTAATATTATCGTTAGTAGTGGTAATGGTGGATGCTATATTAACCTTGCCTGTACCGCTTTGAGTAAATTCTCCATCCAGCACTAAATTTGCCACAGTAGCGATATTCAAGTCGCCACTATTATTGATTTTAAAAGTTCCATTATTTAGCGTTGTGACTGGATAGTCGATCGCAAAATTTGTGCCTGTCAAGTTAATGCCGCCCGCACCATTGGTTGTCACTGGACCCTTGAATGCAGTTGTACCAGTACCAGTCTGAGTAATACTATTAGCTGTAATTGCCGCTGTTTGTAAGTCGCTAGCACTATTTATTTGGAGATTGCCGACGGGAATTGGATTGCCGACATCTCCCTTAAGGATAATATTGCCAGTACCTGCTGTGAGAGTGAGATTTTGATTATTAGCAGTTGTACCGTTGAGGGTGCTGTTGAAAAGAATATTGCCACCACCGATTGCACCTGTGTCAACCAAGACATTATTTTGAAGGGTAACAGGCCCGTTGAAAGTGATGTTTTGATCGATTGTGGTAATCGGCCCATTGAGTGCGATCGTACCGAGGGTGCTAGTGAGGGTGATATCTCCCGAACCCGACGTAGTTATATTGCCGGCGGTGATGTTTTGATTCGCTGTCAGTGCAATCGAAGCGTTATCAACTCCAGTGAGAGCCCCAGGAGGCAAAATTGCGATCGATCCAGCCCCTTGTGGAGAGCGAATTGTCACGGGATCTTTGAATGTCAGAGGTGACTCGATGGTAATTGCGCCGCTGCTGTCTGTCCGTCCAATCGCGATCGATTTAAAGCCATTGTCCAGGAGATTGAATATCAAAGTTATATCCAAGGAGTCAGCTTGATCGGATTGGCCCCCAAGTGCGATCTTTAAGTCAGGCCTAAAGGGTTGAAGTACCAGATCGCCCGTACCCGACGAGGAAAGGTTGGCTATATCAATTTCGTCTGCGGTAAGGGTGAGGCTGTTGCTACCCGCTTCAAATCCCTTATTTAAATAAATCTTGCCGGTGTCGAAACCTGTTGTACCAGGTTTATTCGCGGTAAAAAAAACATTATTTGTGGATACATTGTTGAGTTTAACACGATTTTCAAAACTTATGTCACCATTAGTGGCGGTCAAATCACCTAAGATAGTGACTGTACCCGTAGCAAAAGAATTTTGAATAATACTGGCGGCTGTAATTGCCTGTGTTTGTAAGTTGTTCGCCTGGTTAATTTGGAGGTTGCCTAGAGGAGTAACGCTGCCGACATTTCCACTAAATGTAATATTGCCAGTACCTGCTATTAGAGTCAAATCTTGACTGTTAGCAGTTGTGCCGTTGACGGTTTTATTGAAAATAATGTCGCCGGCACCCGCTGTATCTGTGTTAACCGAGACATTATTTATGAGGGTAACAAGACCGTTGAAAGTAATATTTTTATCGATTGTAGTAACGCCTGCGCTGAGAGAAGTAGCTCCGTTAAATGTAATATCACCATTGGCTGTAATTGGCCCGTTAACTGCGATTGTAGTAACGCCTGCGCTGAGAGAAGTAGCTCCGTTAAATGTAATATCACCATTGGCTGTAATTGGCCCGTTAACTGCGATCGACCCCGTACCACCTAGAGGCTGAATTGTCGTCGCTGTCATCGGGGAGTTGAACTGAACGCCAGCGGGGTCAACGGCGATCGCCCCCGTCCCATCCGCCCGCCCGATAACCATTTGGGAAAACCCTTTTAACGTATCGAGTTCCGTCTGGACTAGATTCAAAGGAGGAACGGCAGGTGTGTTCTGAGTACCACCTATCAGAATACCTAAGCTTGGTGTCAGTGGCTGCAAAGTAATAGTGCCCGTGCCCTTGACTTGAATAGTCCCTAACAGTTGAATTTCCTCGCCCGTCAAAGTGACATTGCCACCCGCCGCATCAATCACACCGCCGAGGAGGTTAATAGGAATGGAATTGTTGTTAGCTTTTCCCGTAAGGCTAATATTACCCGTTCCCGTAGCTTCCACCGTTACCAGTGGGGCCAGGGGGAAGTGAATCCCCTCGTTGCTAGTTGATGTCCCTACACCAGTACCGGTACCAATTAAAGCAATATCTCCATTCTGCGATCGTACCGTGCCTGAGTTGAGCCAGATCCCGGAATTGCCCGGAGCTGCACTGCCCGTGCCCGTCAACGTCACATTTCCCAGCCCTGCGGTTTGGATTGTAGCACCACTATCTACATATATACCCTCGTTGGGAACCCCAGTCCCACCACCAGTACCAGTCAGACTGACATTTCCAGAGAGCGCACTCACCGTACTCCCCCCAACTGATATCCCTTGATTGCCGCCATTAGTCCCATCACCGCCAAGACCCCTCAGAGCCAGATTCCCGGTGCCTGTGGACTCCACCACGGAGGCGAAGGCCGTCACGCCCCTGTTATTGCCCCCGGCCCCGGTTCCCTGGCCTGTTCCAGTCAGGGCGATATCTCCATTCTGCGATCGCACTGTACTGCTGTTAATAGATATCCCTTCATTCAAGCTCGTCCCCTTTCCCCCAATCCCGGTGATGGTGACAGTCCCGTTCCCCGGCGTTGACTGCACTGTAGCGGTGTCTATGCTAACGCCGGTGTTACTGATTCCTGTCCCCGCACCAGTACCCTTCAGGCTGACATTTCCCCCAGCCGATTGGACTGCGCTGGTGTTAATAGATATCCCTTTATTATTATATGTCCCATTCCCGCCAGTACCGTTGAGAGTAATACTTCCTGCCCCGATCGATTCCACTATGCTTCTATCACTAATGTCAATCCCGTTGCTGCCGTTTCCAGTTCCGTTACCAATCCCAGTGAGACTGACATCACCATTGGTTGAAGTCACCTGAGATTGGTTTGTAATAATAATACCTTCATTGCTGCCGGATGTCAGGTTCGCGCCAGTTCCAGTCATGGTAATACGACCTGTTCCCGTTGATTCCACCACAGCACCGGAGAACAGATAAATGGCTTCTCCACTCCCGTTACCGCTACCAGTCAAGGTGATATTGCCGTTCACTGAACTTATCCTAGCCCCACGCAAAACTATGCCCGAACTATTAACACTGCCACCGTTAATGCCATTGAGAATAATATTCCCACTTCCAGTAGTTTTTAGTAGTGTGTTGCTACCAGGCAGAGAAATACCAAAGCCGCCTCCCGTACCTGCAACACCCTTCAGTTCAATTTTTCCACCTCCGGCATTAATTGTGCTGCTGCTGATCTCGATTCCATGCAACAACGTAGCACTCCCCTTACCATTCCCCACGAAATCGCCACCATTAGTATCGATCGTCGAATTCTGAATCTGGAGACCACCACCATTTAGATCACTATCAGCATTGAGAGTAATATTGCCTGCGTTAGTTGTGATATTGCTGTTAACCTGAATATTATTAGCAGCATTGAGAGTAATATTGCCTCGCTGAGTTGTTGTGATATTGCTGTTAACATTAATATCATAATCAGCATTGAGAGTGAGGGAATTACTATTAGCCCAAACAACAGGTGCGCTGACTGTTATATCACCTGGATTCGGAGAACTCGACGCAGTAGAAATAGTAACATTTCCAAAATTTAGCTGATTTTGCAGCGTCACATTATTAATCGTAGAAGTAGCACCCAAGGGCGTAAATGCTCCCCCTGCTAAAGTGCCGCCTGCATCCGCACCTGTGCTAATAGTAATATCAGTAGGATCTAACAATAAAGTGCCAGCAATGCCAAAGGTCGATCGCAAATCCACCAACCCTTGAAAATCCAGCGATTGCTTCCCCGACACTTCCGCAAAGCCGCCATTACCAGAAAATAAGCCACCGCGAGCACTAATATTTCCATTAAAGCGAGTAGTTTCATCCGCCCAAACTATAACTCGCCCGCCATTGCCATTACTAACAGCATCAGCATTAATTGTCGAGTCCCGGCCCA
>NZ_JANMZH010000744.1:0-1207 GCF_031383065.1 Microcoleus sp. OTE_8_concoct_300
TCGTGCAAAGCGGCAAAAGGTAGGCTTCGCAATCCGGGATCGACTGACAGCAACAACGTCTGAATTCCTAAGTTTTGTAAGTCTTTTTCTAGGGGTGCGATCGCCCATTTATATAGTTGCTGGGCTGCCGGTAGATAAGTCGTAGTATCGCGTTTCGCGGGATTGGTGATTTCAGTGCGGAACTCCTGGACGGTGGGGAAAAGAGCTGCTCTGTTAGCTTCTGGGACGCTGTAGTGAATCGGCTGCCCCACGGGAGGAACTAAAATTAGTTCCAATTGATCTTCTCGCGAGACTATGTAGATAATACCAGACCGCTTGCCGGTTTGCTGATCGATTTTTTTTAAAGTTTGTTGGGATGTCGAAACCAAGACTTTTTCCCCTGGGAGGTTGCCTTTTACCCCCAGGTATTCTCCAAATTCTTGGTTCCTCATTTCTTCGATTCCCGAGACTGTTTTCTGTATGTCGTTACCTTCAAAAAGTTGATCGGGAGACGGAGCATATCCCAGAACTAAATTAGAATTGGGGTTGATTGTTGGTGATGATTCGCTGCTGGGAACTGTTGGCGGTAGGTAGCCGGAGGGCAACTGACTGATGATACTCGAATCAAGTGTTAAAATTCGATCGACAGCAGCAACAACGGGATGGTGTAGCGATCGAAATTCGGGGCCTTGAAAGTCTTTTGGATCGACGGTTGGGCGTTGCCGTGCGGGATCTTGTCTTTCCCTAGGATCGATCGGAGTGGGAGTTTCCACCTCGGTTGGAGGGACACTCGGAATGGGAGTGGGAGTTTTCACCTTCGTTGGAGGGACACTCGGAGTGGGAATGGGAGTTTCCACCTCCGTTGGAGTTACACTCGGAGTGGGAATGGGAGTTTCCACCTCGGTTGGAGTTACACTCGGAGTGGGAATGGGAATGGGAGTTTCCACCTCCGTTGAAGTTAGACTCGGAGTGGGAGTTTCAACCGGAGTGGCAGGTGGCGTTGTCTTCTGGTCGATCGCGTCATCAGTCGAAAACACAATATTACCAACACGAATAGAACGCGGAAACGACTGCGAGGTAATGCTAAATTGTCCCGTTGTAATTGCACCCGCCGTACCGTTGCTAGCAGCATTTCCCACTACAAACGGTTGAATTGGCGCCCCTGCATCTCCCCCTGCGTGCACAATTGTAATTTTGCCACCACCGGCGCCGCCTGCAGTAGAAATGC
>NZ_JANMZH010000819.1:0-4795 GCF_031383065.1 Microcoleus sp. OTE_8_concoct_300
CTTTTCGGTACATGAACGAAAGTGCTGCTGTGCATGGCTTTTGACTAATTTTAGCTCATAGTCTTACACATTGTCAACGCCGAACGCGAGTCAAAGTCTTTTGAGGTAAGGGTTTTAGGCTTATTCAGCAAGCCCTATATAGCAATCCTAAATGAATCGTAAATTTTTTACCCCACCCCAACCCTCCCCGATGCCTTGGGGAGGGAGTAAGAAACTCACAAATGATTTAGGATTGCTATAGCAATTCTTGCAGGAGTCGTAAATTTTTTACCCCACCCCAACCCTCCCCGCGAGTTCGGGGAGGGAGTAAGAAATTTACAAATGATTTAGGATGGCTATATCAAGATAAAAACTGGAAACTTTTAATAAGTTTTCAGACTTGAGAAAAAAGAAAGCTAAAGTCGTCAAGCTTATGACGAGGCTCTGACCCCAAATTTATGGTAGATTCTTGTCAAGTTTAGTAGAACGGATGCACGCGGATTTCGGCTTACCCTTCGAGGGGCAAAGTTGGCCCGGCTGGAGGTAAAACATGGCGGTGAACGCTTATTTTGTGGCTTTCCCGCTGAGTTTGCATTTCGACGGCGATCGCCTCAAATTCGACTTCCATACAGCCGTAGGGAATCTCTAACTCGACACTTGCTCGCACGCTTCCCAACCCGTTAGCTTTAAATTCGGTAATCCAGCGCGGCCCATCGAGAATTAGGTAGGTTTGCCGATCGAACACCCAAACTTTCACATAAATCCGGGGCATTAATTCCGGCAGTTGCACTTGCACTTTTACGGGTCCGCCGGCGACGATTTCGGCACGCGGCAATTCCAAAACCGGCATCGGTACTAACTCGTCTTCTGGCAAAACGTAGGGAGTTGGGGGAGTTACTTCTGCTGCGACAGTTGCGGTTTTTTGAGCAACTTGTTTCGGCTGCGGGGGATCGTCAAAAACCACAAATTCTCTGGCTTCGGACCTAGTAGATTTGGGATCGGAAATTGTTTCGCTGGTTTCGGGTTGCTGCTGGGTTGGGCTGCTTCCTTCCACAACGGCAATTTCGTCGCTGCTATTAGCGGCGGCTTTTGGAGTTGGCGACAGGGTGGTTGCTTTGAGCCATTCGGGGGATTCGCCGTTGCTGGCTAAGGAACTCAGTCGCGACCAAAATCTATTTTGGACGTTTAAGGTTTGAAATGCCTGTTTTGTGGGTGCTGGCGGAGTTTCTGGGGCTGTTGTTGCTAAGGGGGGGCTGTTTTCGGGTTTTGGGTCGATCGCTCCGATGGAGGCTGTTTGAGGGGAAGTTGGGAGGTCTAAAGGTTTGGTTTGTGGGTCGATCGACTCTGCTGCTGTTGGAGGCAAATTGGAGATTTCCGAAAGCAATTGCGATCGGCTGCTTTCGGGCAGTTTGTTACCGAATGCGGGCAAATCTAGGCCACCTGCACTTGGAGTCTGACGGGAATGCAGTTGAGGGGGTAAGGGCACGTTTGTTGGGGATTCGGCGGGGGATGGAGGATCTAAGGATTTTTCTACTAGCTTGAGGAAGGATAGACTTTTGGCGCTCCCAGGCTGTTTTGAGACTGTTGGGGAGAGTTCGGCTTGATGCTTTTCTTCGAGGAAATTGTCTTTAATTGCCTCTAGAAGGTGCTCTAAACGGGCTGTAATTGTGAATACTTTGGTGGCTAGGGTGACGCTGCCGCTGCTGAGAATTGCTTCTCCTAATATTAGGCGGCTTTTGCACTCGGTTGGGATGTAGGTGACGCAGGCAAAGATGCAGGGGGGAACTTGTTCTGGCATCGGCTGCTGGATTTCTGCGAGAATTTTTGAGGTTTGGGGGTCGCGCAGGTAAATTTGCAGTTGTGCTGAACCGATGAGTTGTTTGAGTTCTAGCGCTTCGGATTCGGGGATGAGAGTTGCTGTTTTTCGGGTTTTTTGGGGGAGTTGGGGAATGTCGATTTTGCCGGAAATGATTAAGGGGCGACCGAGTTGGGTGACGAAGGTTTCTTGATCGAGGACGAGTTCGAGTTTGACGCCCGGTTTGGGTTCGGGGGTTTGGGAAGTGGGGAATTGGTAGATTTTGGTCTGCTGCGGTGCTGACTCGGCTGCTGGGAGTTGGGCTGGTGGGCGCCGATCGACCGATGCTGCGATTTGTGGGGCTCGGCGATGATCGATCGGTGCTGCCTTTTCTGAGTGTGAGGCGGAGGGTGCCGGTTCGGTTTGGTCGATCGGCGGTAGGGGTTCGGAGGTTTCCGATTCTGCGGGCAATACTTCCAACTGAACGCCGTACTGCCAAGGTTTTGCTGGTGTTGATTTGGGATCTGGCAAGCAGGAGAGTTCCCACAGTCCGGGTTTTAGCCTGGTGTAGGGAATGATCACGACTAATCCTTCGGGGTTGGTGCGGGCCGATCGGCTTTGGACTTTCCGCTGCGGCGCTTCGTCGAAGGAAGTATGGGTAACGCGAATTTCGATGTCGGTGTTGGGGTGCTGAATGCGAGCAACGACGCGGTATTTGCCTTCTAGAATTTCCACGTCGGGGGTTTCTAGGGGCAACCAGGCGCGATCGCCCTCTTTCTGTAGCAAAAATTCTAATTTTTTCATCTTTGTTTCCCCTTGAAGGCTCCCGCTTGATTCGTCACAGGTTAGCGGCGGGTTGTTTGCCGACAGCTACAGGCATTGAATTACTATATTTTGTACAGTTTATCACCTTGATCGGTCAAGAAAAAGCCCGCAGGATTACATAACCAGAATTTTAGTTTCTTCTGTGCCATCGGTAGATCCCCGCGCCGGACTTAGGCAATGCCGTTTCCCTACGGATCTCGCGCACAATTATCGTTGTGGAACAAGTCGAAAAGCCTGTTTCTTTCGGGCACTTACCAAGGACTGCCGATAATACTAAAAGCTGCCCAATAGTAAGGATGGGATAAATCTTTGCTGTCGAGTTTGCGGATGGACGGGGGCAAGGGAGTTTCGCCTCGGGAACTTCGCAGTTGACCGCCTTCGATCGTCACTTTGCCTTCGATCGCACCAATTTGTGCTTGTCTGAGAGCTTCAGCTTTAATGATTGGAGGGTCTTTTGGGCTGCTGATTTTTAACTGCTGGTAAAACTCACTCATCAGGGCGAGAGTCCCCGCATCGCTGACGTACCACAGGCTGGCGAGGGCTGATTTTGCTCCTGATTGCAGCGCTAAGCCGGCAAATCCGAGTTCTGCTTCTTTGTCTCCTAAGGCGGTTCTACAGGCGCTTAATACTAACAGTTCAAGAGGCGGATTGTTCCATTTTAAATCTCTCATTTGATCGAGGCTCAGTTGCGTGTCCCAAAATTGAATGTAGGAGTTATTTGGGGTTCCGGGTCTGAATTCGGCGTGGGTAGCGAGGTGGATGATTCCGTATTTTTGTTGCCTTCGCTGGGATTGCAAGTTTACTATGGTGAAATCTTGGTTTAGAAAGGATTGACCAGGCCACTGTCGGGCGATCGCGCCTAGTTCTAACGGGACTGCTGGCAGCGGTTCTTTGTTCGCCGTTTCTGGGAAATCTGATGCTCCCATTGCTAGGACTTGGGCGTTTCTGAGGTCGGTGTAATTGCTGTCTGTGAGTTTGAAGGCAGGGATGCGGGCGAGGCTGTATTTTTGGATCAGAAATCGCTGTCCGTCGTGCATTGCTGCTAGGGGTACAGTTCGCAAACCTTCGCCGACGCAGAACAGCAAGGTTTCAATTTTTGCTGTTTGCAAATCTGTTTCTAGGGGTGCAACTATCCATTTGTAGAGTTGTTGGGCTGGTTCTAGATAGCTGGTGGTGTTGAGTTTTACGGGGTTGCTGATTTCATTGTTGAATTGTTTGACTACTGAGAGCAATTTCTCTTGTTTGGCTGACGGGACGCTGCGGAGAATGGGTGGGCGATCGGGTAATATTAAGATTAATTCTAGTTGGTCGGTGCGCGGGATGGCGTAAATTAAAGCTGGTTTTTTCTTTGTTTGAACTCCTAGGCGGGAGAGAGTTTTTGATATTGCTTCGGCGGTTTTCGCACGGGCCGCAAAATCTTGTTCAAAGTATTTTTGATAGTCTTCTTCCCAGGTTTGTTCGATTCGGTTTACGGCTTCGGTGAGGTTTCCCCGATCGAGCAAATTTCTCATTTCTTGCCCGTTAAGTCCGCCCAGGCCTGTGTTTTGGGCAATTACAGCGAGGTTCGCGGTGATCCAGCAGAAAAATATTGCTGTCAAACAGTAAAAAATAGCTGTTTTAATTTTTTTCTGAGTCTTGTGTTTTTGGCGTTGCTGCTGAGATTGGTAGTGCATGCTTTTGGGGCGGTTAATGGCGCAGTTAGCCGCAGCAGTTGGCAAAAGTTTGGATGTAGGTGGGAATATTTGACTGTGCTGGCGATCGGCACGATTATAGCATTCAAGACAAACCGCAAATCTCTGCTGTAGGGTGCGCACACCAGCACCAACAGAGTCCCCGCGCCAAGAAATTCGCGATTTATGTAAAGTTTTATAAATTATGGAGAAGTTGTGCATAAAAATAGCAGATTCCCGCTGAGAAAGGAATAGAGGGCTATGCAGGAGGATGTGGCCGCACCAGCCGATCTTGATCAGAGAAATAGCTGAACTCCGGCGGGCGGTTGAGATGCAAAAACTTGGAGGCGCGGCTTCATGGCGATCGCATATTTATCTTCTACTAAGGAATGAGAATTAAATAACTTCCACAAGTTTGTGGGATGGGCGTCCCCCCCGTCAAAAAAGGACCGGCGGGCACCCCATACCCCAATAAAAAATAAAAATGTAACTTATTTAATTCGCGATCCGTAGTAGATTTAGGTGC
>NZ_JANMZH010000822.1:0-3253 GCF_031383065.1 Microcoleus sp. OTE_8_concoct_300
GTCGATTCGATGTTTAGTAATTGGCAGGTTGTTGTTGAATTAATGTCTTTGTCTCCACATAAACTACCTAATTACCAACAAGGAATAAGAGCTATGAGGCTTATTCTATCAGCGTTATAAGCGACTTGTCGCCCCGACAGACTTCCTCGACAACTCCTACACCTTGATTCGACTTTTGTCGAATACTCCCACAGAACGCACTTTGCTAAATTGAGAGCATCTGTCTGCGGAGGTACTTGGCATGGTCAATCTAGCCAACCGGCAATTGCGCCGCCCCTACTTGGGTCAAAGTTTGCGGTTTCCCCTGCAAGTCAACCCACAGGGAAGCATTGACTTGAGTGCAGAAGAGCAAAACATCCGAGAATCTATATACATCATTCTCTTGACCCAGTGGGGAGAACGAGTGTACCGCCCCAACTTTGGTTGTCGCTTGTCCGAGTTGATGTTTGCTCCCATAAACTCGCAAACCCTAATGCTAATGCGGATTTATGTCCAAGAAGCCTTAGAGGTGTGGGAACCCAGAATTATTGTGGATGAAGTGTTAGCCGATCCCGACCCCACTCAAGGCCGAGTCGATCTCATCATTAACTACCGCCTCCAAACCAGTTACGAGTCCCGCAGTATTATATTTCCGTTTTACCTTCAGCCAGAACCAGAATTCGGGAATGGGTAACTCTCAGTAGTCAGTGGGCAATGAGCAGTTAACACTTAACAGTTAACCATTACCTAACAGATCGCAACTGACCAATTACCAATTACCCATTACCAATTACCTAGACTATGGTTTTTGATTTCCTGCCCAAGCTACCCAAGCCGAATTTAGATGACCGGGACTACGAAGACCTGGTAAAAGAGTGCTTGCTGCGAATTCCCCGCTATTGCCCAGAGTGGACGAATTACAACCCCAGCGATCCAGGCGTAACTGTGATTGAATTGTTTGCTTGGCTGACAGACCAAATGCTCAGCCGCCTCAATCAAGTACCCACGCGCAATTACATTACCTTCCTCGAATTGCTGGGTATTCGCCTGCAACCGCCCAACCCTGCTACTACAGAATTAACCTTTTATTTAGTGGGCAACCTGCCAGAAGCTTATACCATTGTCGCTGGCACCGAAGTGGCAACAGAGCGCACGGCTACCCAACCCGCCATTATTTTTACCACCGATCGCCCCCTCACTGTGGGCCAGCCAAAAATTCAGCACTTCCTCGTCGGGGAAGACGCCCCTGACATTCCCCAAGTCTTGCGCGATCGCTTCACTAACTTCTGGAGCATGGACAATAACGGTCACTGGTCAGGGCCAGAACTCTCCCTCTTCAGTGAAATCCCCCAGCCTGGAAATTGCTTTTACCTCGTCTTAGACCCCGACGAACCCCTAGAAGGAAACGTTATCGCCTTGACCCTGAAAGGCCAAGAAGCCACCCCCACCGGCATTAACCCCAACTCTCCCCCGCGCCGCTGGGAAGCGTGGAATGGGAACGGATGGGTGCCGCTCCTGCTGAACGAATCTGACGACGAAACCCAAGGCTTCAGCTTCAGCAACATTGCTCAACGAGGTGGCAACCCTGTAGAGGGAGCCGATGTCATCTTGCACTTGCCAATTAATTTCCCCGTTGCTCACTTTACCGCCTACCGGGGGCGGTGGCTGCGCTGCACCTGTACAGAACCGGGCGGCCAACAGCCGGCTTACAGCCGATCGCCCCGCATAGTCGGTCTGGCGACGGTGGCGATCGGGGGAACAGTAACCGCAACCCAATGTGAAATCGTTGAGGATGAATTGTTGGGGGAAAGTAATGGCGACCCCGGACAAACGTTTCAACTGCAACGGAACCCAGTGCTGGCACGGCAAGAGGATGAGTTCCTGATCGTCATTCCCCCAGGTGGCCTTCCCCAGCGGTGGCAAGAGGTGAACGATTTTGCAGATTCAAAGCCGAGCGATCGCCACTATACGGTGGACTCGATGACCGGCACTCTCCAATTCGGCCCCTTGGTGCGGGAAGCGGCCCAACTCAAGGAAGCAACTCAGTTGCGGGCTCGCCTGCAAACTGGTGGTTCACAGCCTGTGCTTCCTGCTACTGGTACCTTAGAACAGCAGTACGGCGCGATACCCTCTAGGGGTTCTAGCCTGCGGATGTCTCGCTACCGGACTGGGGGCGGCGCGGCGGGCAATGTCCAAGCGGGAATCTTGGAAATCTTGAAAACGGCGGTTCCTTACGTTGCCAGCGTTACGAACCACATCAGAGCTCGCGATGGCAGTGACGGAGAAACGCTAGAACAAGCCGCAATCCGCGCCCCGCTGATGCTGCGAACGCGCGATCGCGCCGTTACTCCCGAAGACTTTGAAACTTTAGCCATTCGCGGCGGCCAAGGTGCTGTTGCCCGCGCTCACTGCCTGCGAACAACTGGAAAACAAGCCGGAACGGTGAGGCTGTTAATTGTCCCGCAAGCCAGCTTGGATGGGATTCAGCGCGGTAAAGGCATTAACCCGGACAGTTTTACGCTGACATCGGCGCTGGATCAACAAATTCTCGCTTATTTAGATCAGCGACGGCTGTTAGGTGTGCAAGTGCTGTGCAGCCAACCTGATTACATTGGTATCGCCGTGCAAACAGAGGTTGCCCTCAAGCCAGAGTATAACAATCCCGTGGCTCAAGCACAAATTCAGAAGCAAATGTTAGTGGCACTGTATCAGTTTTTCAATCCCATTACAGGCGGTGCAGACGGTAATGGGTGGCCGTTGGGTCAGCCTGCTTATCCCAATGATGCGATCGCTGTCCTGCAACAGTTTGACGCGCTTCGCTATATCGGCACTCTGCAGCTGTTTGAACTGCGCCGCCAAGAGCAATCTTGGGTGCGTTTGCCCCCAGTTCCCATAGTCAATCCCGGCCCCTTGGGACTGATTTGTTCTTGGGCTGACTCTCAAGCGCGATCGCAGCACCTTATCAATTTCATTCAGTAAATAAATGTCAGTTGTCAGTCATCCGTTCTCCGTTGTTAATCCCCAAGTAATTACCAGGCGTTGCTGATTTACGGTATGAAAAGCTAAATATGCAAATCATATCAACCAGTATCCACAAAGCTTATGGGTTTTCAAGATAATTTTTTTCATACCCTAATTAGGGCTTGCTGAATAAGCCTAAAAGCCTTATCTGAAAAGACTTTGACTCGCGATCGGCGCGGATAAAGTGTAAGACTATGAGGTAAAATCAGTCAAAAGCCATGCACAGCATCACTTTCGTTCATGTACCGAAAAC